>NZ_JBFUAI010000003.1:0-222948 GCF_056406355.1 Cellulomonas sp. P1_C4
GCCTGCGCCTTCGCCTCGGCCGCCTCGGCGGCGGCCTGCGCGGCGACCGCGCGCAGGGCGGCGAGGTCGGCCGCGGACGAGCTGGCGGCCGACGCTGGCGTGCTGTCCGACATGTCGGGAGCATACGGCGGGGGAGCAGGCCGCACCCGGCCGGGGTGCGGGGGGAGCGCCACCGGTCGGTAAACTCGCGGGGTGACCTCGCAGGACGCCCCCGCCGCCATCCCCACCGCCTCCGACGACGTGCCCTTCCGCTACACCGCGGAGCTCGCGCGCGAGATCGAGCTGCGCTGGCAGGACGAGTGGGCGGACCGCGGCACGTTCTATGCGGCCAACCCGTCGGGCGACCTCACCGACGGCGACGGGAACCACGCGGCAGCCGACCAGCCGGCGTTCTTCGTCATGGACATGTTCCCGTACCCCTCGGGCGCGGGCCTGCACATTGGCCACCCGCTCGGCTACATCGCGACGGATGTCGTCGGCCGGTTCCGCCGCATGCAGGGCGACAACGTGCTGCACGCGCTGGCGTTCGACGCGTTCGGCCTGCCCGCCGAGCAGTACGCCGTGCAGACGGGCCAGCACCCGCGCACCACCACCGAGGCGAACATCGTCATCATGCAGCGCCAGCTGCGCCGGCTGGGCCTGGCCCACGACCCGCGCCGCACGTTCGCGACGATCGACCCGGGGTACGTGCGCTGGACGCAGTGGATCTTCCTGCAGATCTTCGACTCCTGGTACGACGAGACCGCGCCGCGACCGGACGGCGGCGTCGGCCGGGCGCGCCCGATCGCCGAGCTGGTGGCCGAGTACGAGTCGGGGTCGCGGGGCCCGGAGTGGGCGGACCTGGACGAGGTCGCTCGTCGGCGTGTGCTCGACACGCACCGGCTGGCGTACGTCTCCGAGACGCCGGTCAACTGGTGCCCGGGCCTGGGCACGGTGCTGGCCAACGAGGAGGTCACCTCCGACGGCCGCTCCGAGCGGGGCAACTTCCCGGTGTTCCAGCGCAGCCTGCGCCAGTGGAACATGCGCATCACCGCCTACGCCGACCGCCTCATCGACGACCTCGAGCACATCGACTGGCCCGACAAGGTCAAGGCGATGCAGCGCAACTGGATCGGCCGCTCGTCGGGCGCCCGGGTCCGCTTCGCGGTGCAGGGCGGCGACCAGGTCGAGGTGTTCACCACCCGCCCGGACACGCTGTTCGGCGCCACGTTCGTCGTCGTCGCCCCCGAGCACCCGCTGCTGGACGAGGTCCCGACCGCCTGGCCCGACGGCACCAAGGACCTCTGGACCGGTGGCCACCGCACGCCGGCCGACGCCGTCGCGTCCTACCGCGCCGAGACCGCCGCCAAGACCGCGGTCGAGCGTCAGGCGGACGCCGGCCGCAAGACCGGCGTGTTCACCGGCCACCTGGCCGCGAACCCCGTGAACGGCGAGCTGTTGCCCGTCTTCACCGCCGACTACGTCCTCATGGGCTACGGCACCGGCGCGATCATGGCCGTCCCGGGCGGCGACGAGCGCGACTTCGCATTCGCGCAGGCGTTCGACCTGCCCGTCGTCTACACGATCGACGCCCCCGAGGGGACCGAGCCCGGCGCGCGCACCGGCGACGGCGTCGCGATCAACTCGTCGAACGACGAGGTCAGCCTGGACGGGCTGCCCGTCGCCGACGCCAAGGCGACGATCACCGAGTGGCTGACCGCGAAGGGCGTCGGCGAGGGCACCATCACGTACCGCCTGCGCGACTGGCTGTTCAGCCGCCAGCGCTACTGGGGCGAGCCGTTCCCGATCGTCTACGACGAGCACGACCTGCCGCTGGCCGTCCCGGAGTCGGCCCTCCCGGTGAACCTGCCCGACGTCCCGGACTACTCGCCGCGCACGTTCGACGCCGACGACGCGCACTCCACCCCCGAGCCGCCCCTGGGCCGCAACGAGGACTGGGTCCAGGTGACGCTCGACCTGGGCGACGGCCCGAAGCAGTACCGCCGCGACACCAACACCATGCCCAACTGGGCCGGATCTTGCTGGTACTACCTGCGCTACCTGGACCCCACCAACGACACCGCCCTGGTGGACCCGGCCCTCGAGCAGTACTGGATGGGTCCGGGCCACGGCGAGCAGAAGCCGGGCTCGATCGGCGGCGTCGACCTGTACGTCGGCGGCGTCGAGCACGCGGTCCTGCACCTGCTGTACGCGCGGTTCTGGCACAAGGTCCTGCACGACCTGGGCCACGTCTCCAGCGGCGAGCCGTTCCACAAGCTGTTCAACCAGGGCTACATCCAGGCGTACGCCTACACCGACCAGCGCGGCGTGCACGTGCCCGCCGACGAGGTGGTCGAGGACGCCGCGGCCGAGACCGGCTTCAGCTGGCAGGGCGAACCCGTCAACCGCGAGTACGGGAAGATGGGCAAGTCGCTGAAGAACATGGTGACGCCCGACGACATGTACGCCGAGTACGGCGCCGACACCCTGCGCGTGTACGAGATGTCGATGGGCCCGCTCGACCTGTCGCGCCCGTGGGAGACCCGCGCGGTCGTCGGCTCGCAGCGCTTCCTGCAGCGCCTGTGGCGCAACGTCGTCGACGAGACCACCGGCGCGACCGTGATCTCGGACGAGGCGCCGTCGCAGGAGACCCTGCGGGTGCTGCACCGGGCGATCGCGGACACGACGGCTGACATGGCGGCCATGCGCGTCAACACCGCGATCTCGCGCCTGATCGTGCTGAACAACCACCTCACCACCTTGCCGACGACGCCCCGCGCCGCCGTCGAGGCCCTCGTGCTGATGACCGCGCCGGTCGCCCCGCACGTCGCGGAGGAGCTGTGGTCGCGCCTGGGCCACGAGCRCTCGCTCGCCCACGAGCCGTTCCMGGTGGCCGACCCGGCGTACCTGGTCGAGGACACCGTCACCTGCATCTTCCAGGTGCAGGGCAAGGTGCGTGGGCGCGCCGAGGTCGCCCCGGACATCTCCGACGACGACCTGCGCGAGCTGGCGCTGGCCGACGTGGGCGTGCAGCGCGCGCTCGACGGTCGCGGCATCCGGACGGTCGTCGTCCGGGCCCCCAAGCTCGTCAACGTCGTGCCGGCCTGATCGCCGTGCCCGGCCGCCGTCGGCCCGAGCAGCCGTCGGTCGCGATCGTCACCGACTCGACCGCGTCGCTGCCGGAGGGGGCTGCCGAGCGGTGGGGCGTCGGCGTGGTGCCGCTGGACGTGGTCGTCGACGGCGAGCGGCACGTCGAGGGCGTCGACCTGTCCCCGCAGGCCCTGCTCGCCGCGCTGACCAAGGGCGTGACGGTCACGACGTCGCAGCCGCCGCCCGCCGCGTTCGCGTCCGCGTACGAGCGCGCCGCCGCGTCGGGGGCGCGCGAGATCGTCTCGATCCACCTGTCCGGCGAGCTGTCGGGCACCGTCCGCGCGGCCCGGCTCGCCGCCGAGTCGTCCTCCGTCCCCGTGCACGTGGTCGACTCCGGGGTCGTCGCGATGGCGCTGGGCTTCGCCGTGCTCGACGCCGCCCGCTTCTCCGCCGGACCCGAGGTCGCCGTCACCGCCGCCGCGCCCGCACCCGGCCCGCTGGCGGCGGCCCGAGCCTGGTGGCACGCCCGCGCGCGCCCCGAGGCGCGCCTCCCGTCCGGTGGGGAGGTCGCCGAGCACGCGCGCACGGTCGCGGCGTCGACCCGGGTCTGGTTCCTGGTCGACTCGCTCGACCACCTCCGACGCGGGGGGCGGCTCAGCGTGCCGGCGACCGCGATCGGCATCGTGCTCGGCCTGCGCCCGATCCTCACGCTGCATGCAGGCGGCATCGACGTCCTCGAGAAGGTGCGCACCCGTCGGGCCGCCCGCGACCGGCTCGTGGCCCTCGCCGTCGCCGACGTCGTCCGGCGCTCGTCCGCGCGTATCGCGGTGCACCACCTCGGGCAGCCCGAACTCGCGGAGGCCCTCGCCGCCGAGGTCGCCGCGGCAGCGGGCGACCGGCTCACCGAGACCGCCGTCTGCGAGTCCAGCGCCGTCCTGGCGGCCCACGCCGGACCCGGCCTGCTCGCGATCGTGGTCGCCGACGCCTGAGCCTGGCCCCCCCGACCGACCTGATCGATCGACCCCAGTTCGACCCGCCAGTTCGACCCGCCGGATCGACCCGCCAGATCGACCCGCCCACAGCCCCCGGACCCGACCGACGGGTCGCGCCGGACCTCCCCAGCCCGGATCGCGGCGATCCCGCGACCGTAGGTTCTGCGGGTGCCACGCCGTGATCGCGACCTCGCCCCGGGCGCCCGGCTGACCGCACTCACCACGCCGCGCCGACCTCTCGCGCCCCGAGCGTTCGCGCCGGCCCCGAACGACCCGCCCACGTCCGCGCGCGAGCGGTTCCCGCCGGGCTGGACGCCCGAGCCACCGGCGCCCACGACCGCGAGTCCGGCCCTGCCGAGCAGTCCGGTGCCGGCCTTGACGGTGTGGTCTCCGCTAGCGGCCCCACTCGCACCGCCCCCACCCTCACCGCCCCCACCCTCACCGCCCCTACCGGCCTCGCCCGCACCGGCCCGCGCACCCTCAACACTGCGGACTCCCGCGCCAACTGTCCCGATGGCGAGCCCGCCGACGGCGCCCAGGCCGACGCCAATGGCGCGTGCGGCTCCGCGGACGACAAGCACCCCGACAACTACCCCGCCGATGCCGACGGTGCCGACGACCTCGCCGGTCCCGAGCCCGCCGCCAGCGACCCTGCCGGCGACCCCGCTGGAGCCGAGGACCGCGACCCCGCTGACGTCGAGCGTGCCGACGACCCCGCCGTGGCCAATCAGGCCGACGGCGACACAACCGACGTTGGGCACACCTACGACGACCTCGCCGGTCCCGAACGCGCCGGCAGCGCCGGCTCGAACCACCCGGGCGCTGGAGTCGGCCGCCGCCGGCTACGTCGAGTCGCACGGCGATCCGCTCGCCGGATCTGCTGGCCCTCGCCGCCGGGCCCGATGGACGATCTCGTGGCGCCTGGCCGCGGCCGCCGGCACCGTGCTCCTGCTGGTGGGGGGAGCGGTCGCGCTGCGCGCCGTCTCGCTGACCCCGGGCCCGGCGGTGACGTTGCCCGACCCGGCGCCGAGCGGTGCCAACGCCCCGGCCGCGTCTCCGACGGGTCAGGTCGTGGTGGACGTGGTCGGCGCCGTGGCAGCGCCGTCCGTGGTGCGCCTGGCCGCGGGCTCCCGCGTCGTCGATGCGCTGGCGGCCGCCGGCGGTGCCACCGCCGAGGCCCAGCTGGGTGCGCTCAACCTCGCGCG
The DNA here is from genome assembly GCF_056406355.1 of Cellulomonas sp. P1_C4. Classification (NCBI taxonomy): domain Bacteria; kingdom Bacillati; phylum Actinomycetota; class Actinomycetes; order Micrococcales; family Cellulomonadaceae; genus Cellulomonas; species Cellulomonas sp. P1_C4. The sequence continues at coordinate 5,267 of NZ_JBFUAI010000003.1, forward strand.
AGTGCTGGTGGACGGCGAGCAGATCGTGGTGCCTGCGGTGGGCGACCAGCCCGTCGATGCTGCGCCGGGACCGGCGGGCGCACCGACCGACGACCGCGTCGACCTCAACGCGGCGGACGCCGCCGCGCTCGATGCGCTGCCGGGAATCGGCCCCGTGCTCGCCGGCAGGATCGTCGCGCACCGCGAGGACGGACCGTTCACGAGCGTCGACGAGCTCGCCGACGTCGCAGGCATCGGGCCGACGCTGCTCGACCGCCTCCGCGACCTGGTCCGCGTGTGACCGGGCACCGGACCCCGCCGGTCGACAGTGGACTGACGCCGACACCCGCCTGCCCGGCGACGAGCCCCGACCTCGGCCCGCCCGCCGACGACCGTGACCCGCCGCTCACCATCGACGTGCGACTGCTCCCGGCCGCTATGGCCTCGTGGGTCGCCGCGCTCGCCGTGGTGCGGGTGCCGGCCGCCGCGGCGCTGGCCGTCGGTCTCGCGGTGCTTGGCGCCGCGATCGCAGGTCTCGGGTGCGTGGCGCGGCGTGGTGCTCGCCCCGGGCCGCTCCACGAGCCGCGCGGGGTCTTCGCCCTCGTGCCGACACTCTGCCTCGCCTTGGCCGCGGCTGCGATCGTGCTCTGCGCCGGCTCGGGCCAGACGGCCGCACGGGCCCGCGGGCTGCTGCCCGAGCTCGCCCGGCACGAGCAGGTCGGCCGTGTCGAAGGCGTGGTCGTCGAGGAGCCGACCGTCCTCCCGCCCGGCTGGCCGGGCGCCCCGGCGCGCGTCCGATGCGTCATCGCCGTCGACGCCGTCTCCGCACCTGGGCGCTCGTCGGGTGCCGCGGGTCGGGTGCTCGTGCTCGGCCCGGCGAGCTGGGCGGAAGCACCGTACGGCGCGCGGGTCTCGGCGACGGGGAGCGTGCGGCCGGGCGAACCCGGGAGCCGGGTCGTGGCGGTGGTCCTGACCGGCGCCGCGCCGGAGGTCGTCGGACCGCCGCCGCCGTGGCAGGCGTCCGCCTCGAGCCTGCGCGACGGTGTGCGTTCGCTCGCCGCGACGCTGCCGGGCGACGCTGGCGCGCTGTTGCCGGGAGTGAGCGTGGGGGACACCCGCGAGGTCCCCGACGACCTCACAGCGGCCATGCGCACGGCCGGCCTGACGCACGTGACCGCCGTGTCCGGCGCGCACTTCTCGCTCGTCGCGGCGTTGGTGCTCGCGCTGGCCTCCGCGGTCGGTCTGCCTCGCGCCGGGCGCGCCGCCGTCACGGCCGCCGCGATGGCCGCGATGGTCCTGCTCGTCCACCCCTCGCCGAGCGTGCTGCGCGCCGCGGTCATGGGCCTCGTCGCCGTGCTTGGGGTGCTGGTCGGACGCCCGCACCGCGCGCCCGCCGCCCTCTCGGCGACGGTCGTGCTTCTGCTCGTCGTCGACCCGTGGCTTGCCGCCGAGCTCGGCTTCGTGCTCTCGGTGCTTGCCACCGGGGGCCTGGTGCTGGTGGGCGGACCTCTGGCGGAGCGCTGGTCGCCGAGGTGCGGACGCCCGCTGGCGACCGCGCTGGCCCTGCCGGTCGCGGCGCAGCTGGTGTGCGCGCCCGCGATCCTTGCGGCGACGCCGACGGTCGCGCTGTACGCCGTCCCGGCGAACGTGCTGGTTGCCCCGGCCCTCGCTCCGGCCACGGTGCTGGGGCTCGCCGCGGCCGGCACGGCGGGGTGGTGGGGCGCCGGCGCGCACGTGCTTGCGCTGGGCTCGGGTGCGGCCTGCTGGTGGATCGGCGCAGTCGCGCGCGCGGCCGCCGCCGCACCGGGCGCCCAGGTGGCGTGGCTACCGGGGTGGGCCGGCGTCGTGGTTCTCTCCGTCGCCGGGGCGTGCGTGCTGCGCCTCGTCGTGGCCCGCGGCGCTGCGTCGAGACGTCAGTGACGTCTGGCAGGCTGAGCCCGTGCCTCCCGCCTCCCGCMGCCCAGCCGCCCGCACCGCGGGCATCTCGTGGGAGGCCGTCGAGCTGGCCCCCGTGCTCCTGGTCAGCGGGGCCGAGGACCTGCTCGGTGACCGTGCCGTCGACCGCGTGGTGTCGCTCGCCCGCGCCGCCGACGCCGGCGTGGAGGTCACGCGCCTGGACGCGACCGAGTACACCGTCGGCGCCCTCGGGGTGGTCACCAGCCCGAGCCTGTTCGCCGAGGAAAAGGTCGTCGTGGTCGACGGCCTCGAGCGTGCGACGGACGACCTGCTCAGCGACGTGACCGAGTACATCACCGCTCCGCCCGCCGACGTCGTGCTGGTGCTCCGGCACGGTGGGGGCCAGCGTGGCAAGAAGCTGCTCGACGCTCTTCGCTCCGCGGGAGTGCCGACCGTGGCGTGCGACGTGATCAAGTCCGACGGCGACAAGAGCGCCTTCGTCACCGCGGAGCTGCGCCGGGCTGGCCGGCGGGCCGACGCGCAAGCCGTCCGGGCGCTCGTCGACGCGGTCGGCAGCGACCTGCGCGAGCTCGCGGCGTCGTGCGCACAGCTCGTCGCCGACACGACCGGCCTGATCGGGCCGGAGGCCGTCGAGCGGTACTACGGCGGGCGCATCGAGGCGACGGGCTTCCGCGTCGCAGACGCCGCCGTGGCGGGTCAGGCCGGACAGGCCGTGGCGCTGCTACGGCACGCCCTGGCCACGGGCGTGGACCCGGTCCCGGTGGTCGCCGCGCTGGCCGCCAAGCTGCGGGTGCTCGCCAAGGTCGCGGCGGTCCGCGGACGGGGAGCCGGCGCGGTGCGGGACCTCGGCCTCGCGCCGTGGCAGACGGACCGCGCGATGTCTGACCTGCGTCGCTGGACGCCCGAGGGCCTCGCGAGCGCCATCGCGGCGGTCGCGCAGGCGGACGCCGAGGTCAAGGGCGAGGGCCGAGACCCGCAGTTCGCCGTCGAGCGCGCCGTCCTGCGCGTCGCCGGGGCAGTCAGACCCTGACAGTCACATCGAGGGTGACGGCCGGACCGAGCTCGTCACCCTGCAGGAGCTCGAACCCGAGTCCGCGGCACTCCGCGACGAGCCCGGGATCGGAGACGCGCTCCGCGACGAGCGTCGCGCCGTGCTGACGGGCGAGCTGCACCAGACCGGCGCCGAGTCGGTGGACGTCGCGGCAGTCGATCTTGACGAAGTCGGCCCAGGGCATCATCGCCACCTGGTCGGGCTCAGCGGCGAAGTCGTCGATCGCGATCCGGTAGCCGCGCGACTTGAGGCGCTCGAGCCCGGCGAGCACCGCGTCGTCGGCCGTGACGGACTCGACGACCTCGAGCACGAGCCGGCCGGCGTGCGCCGGCAGCGGGCGGTCGTTGACGAGGAACGAGCGGGTGACGTTGACGAAAGCGAACGTGCTGCTGGTGGGAGGGCCGTCACCGAAGAGGACGTCGAGCACCGAGGCCGTCGCCACGTCCTGCCGGTCGGAGCCCCAGCGGTCGACCTGGGCGGGAAGGCCGTCGCGTGACCGGTAGAGGAACTCGTTGGCGTACAGCCGGCCGCCGGCGGTCCAGATGGGCTGGCGCGCGATGGGGAGCCGAGCGGGTACCGCGGGGGAGACGACGGGCAGTGTCACATCGGATGAGAGGGACTTGCGTCGGCGCTATGACGCCGTTCACCCATTCGGACCAAGCAAGTGTGACCGGACGAACAGGCGACGGGCCTACAGGCTGACGCGGCGCGCGCCTGCTCGGTCGAGGACGCCGGCGCGCTCGAGCAGATTTCCCTGAAAGAGGGTGAAGCCCAGGTCGCGCGCGTGGCGCAGGGTGTCGGCGCTCTCCACGTACTCGGCGACGAGGAGCGCGCCGTACGACCGGGCGAGGTGCACGACGGGCGGACCTTCGACATCCAGGTCCCGGACGTCGATCTTGACGAAGTCGGCGTGCGGGAGGAGCCGGCGCTGGTTCGGGCTGCTGACGAACGCCGGGATGGCGATCCGGAAGCCTTCCTCGCGCAGGCGTCGAATGCCCGTGAGGACCGCCGAGTCGACGGTGACGGCGTCGTTGATCTCGATGACGAGGCGATCCGGGCGGCGGGGGATGGGCAGATCGCCGACCAGGTACGCGCGCGGGCAGCGGACGAACAACAACCGACCGTGCGCGACGTGCTCGAGGTCGGCGCGCCCGAACGTGGCGCCGAGCACGTGCGCGGTGGCGCGCTCGTGCTGGTAGGAGTTCCAGGAGACCGCCGTCGCGGTGTGCTGGTCCGGCGACCGGAACGAGAGCTGGTACGCGAACGGCCGGCCGTGGTCGGAGAAGATCCCCTGCCGCGCGACCAGGACGGGCTCGTGCGAGATCCGCTGCGACCATTCCTGACGGAGGGCAGGGGGGATGGCCGCGTCCACCGCAGCTGCGAGGTACGCGAGCCGCCCGTCGGCGTCATCCGGTGTCATGGCATCTATGACACCACAACTTCGGCGCTGTGAACCGCCGACGTGCGGGTGGAATTCTGGACGAGTGACCGCCTCCCCTGCTCAAAGCGCCGCCGATAGGAGAACATTCACCCATTCAGGGGCGGACCGACCGGTAAGGGAAGACGTCGGGGCCCGCCACCCGCCATCATGGGCACCACCCCGGATCGCCCGATGATCGTCGAAGGAGCAACTCACGATGTCCAGAATGCTCAAGACCGCACTCGTCGTCGCCACCATCTTCGGGTCCCTGGCGCTGTCGCCGGGCGCCGCGCTGGCGGACGGCGCAGGGGACAGCCCCAACACCGGGGGCGCCAGCGGCTGCTGCCGGACGATCGACTGACAGTCCGCTCGGGTGCGCCGCAGAGGCACAGACTTACGCCACTGCAGGGGGTGGTGCATCCGGGGGACGTCACACATACAATGACTGACCATGACCACGATTGCTGACCGGGTTCGCGAGGCCCGGCTCGCTGCTGGGCTGTCCCAGACCGCGCTTGCGGGGTCTGCCTTCTCGCCCAGCTACATCTCTCTGATCGAGGCGGGTCATCGGGAACCGACCGACTCCGCGCTCGCCGTGCTGGCTATCCGCCTGGGCACGACTCTCGAGTACCTGAAGCACGGCGAGGACGGCCCGAACGAGGCCCGGACGCGTCTCGAGATCGACTACGCCAAGCTCGACATGACCCAGGGCGACGCCGCCGGGGCGCGTCGCCGGCTGGAGGCGCTCGACCTCGAGATCGTGTCTCCGTCGGTCCGCGTGGAGGCCTTGACCACCTTGGCGCACGCGTTCGAGGTGCTGGGCGACCTCGAGTCGTCGGTGGCGATCCTCGAGCCGCTGCTCGCGGACTCCCGGGCGCGGACGCACCACGTCGAGTCCGCCAAGCTGGCCAACGCGCTCGTCGCCTCGTACCTCGAGGCCGGTGATCTGCACCGCAGCGTGGAGGTCGGCGAGCGGACGCTCGCGGACCTCGAGTCGGCGGACCTGACCGGGACCGACGAGCACCTGCGGCTCGCGTCGACCGTGCTGTGGGCGTACGTCGAGCGCGGTGACCTGCTCTACGCCACCCACCGGGCGGCGGAGCTGGTCCGGCTGGCCGAGTCGCTCGGCACGCCGCGCGGTCGCGGGAGCGTCTACTGGAACGCGGCGCTCGTCGCGGAGCAGCGTCGCGACTACGAGCTCGCCCAGCGATACACGGAGCGTGCGCTCGCCCTGCTGTCCGAGGGGGAAGCGGATCGCGACCTGCCCCGGCTGCGGCTCAACTACGCGTGGCTCCTGCTGCGCTCCGACCCGGTGGACCCCCGGGCGGCGCTCGACCAGATCGAGCGCGCCGCGCCGGAGCTGGCGGTCCTGGGTTCGGAGCTCGACCTGTCGCGCGTCGACGTCGAGAGCTCGCGGGCCCACCTGCTGCTCGGTGACATCGACGCCGCGGAGCGGTTCGCGGACGCGGCCCTCGCGCGGTTGGGCGACCCGCCGCGGCTGGAGACGGCGTTCGCGCAGCTCTCGCGGGGCGACGCGCTCCACGCGCGCGGTGACGCCGAGGGTTCGGCTCGGGCGTACGAGTCGGCCGCGGACCTGCTCGGCATGATGTCCGCCTCCCGGCAGTCCGCGTCCGCGTGGCGTGACCTGGGAGACCGCTACGCGATGCACGGCGACAGCGCGGCGGCCGCGCAGGCCTACGACCGTGCGCTGCGCGAGGCAGGCTTCCGTCCCACGATCCCGCTGAGCACCTGGGAGACCTGGTCGCTGACCTGATCGGGCCGGAGTGCAGCGAAGGCGTCACCCCGCAGGGGGGGTGACGCCTTCACTGTGTGCGGGGTCCGGATCCGGACGCACTGAAGGCGTCACCCCGGGTGGGGGTGACGCCTTCAACGTCGGGCTGCCTGGCGGTCGCGGCGGGGCCGTGACCAGCTCAGGAATGCCTCAGAGTGCGCCGACCGACTTCGCCAGCGCCGACTTCTTGTTGGCGGCCTGGTTCTCGTGGATGACACCCTTCGAGACGGCCTTGTCGAGCTTGCGCGACGCCTCGATGAGGGCGACCGACGCGGCGTCCTTGTCGCCACCGGCGACGGCCTCACGGACGCGACGGATGTGCGTCTTGAGCTCGGACTTCACCGACTTGTTGCGCAGGCGCGCCTTCTCGTTGGTGGTGATGCGCTTGATCTGGGACTTGATGTTGGCCACGTGTGGACTCTCTTGTGCGTTCGCCGAAGCGATCTGACAGGTCTAGAGGGCGCGCACAGCTCCGGGACATGGGCGTGGGGATACCCGCGGAGAGGAACTGGGCTTGTGCCCGCCGACCCGGGCGGACACGCGAATAGCCATGTTAGCAGGCAGGAGGCCTGACGCCGAACCCCGTGATCCGACTCACGCAGCGCCTCATCCGGCACCTCACCATCCGTGCGTCGCACGCAGCGCCGCGGCCACGCGGTCGAACAACGCGCGGTCCACGACGGCGCCCTCGCGGCGGAACGCGGTCGGGTGCAGGCGCAGGACGCGGTCGAGGCGGACCTCGCTGGGTCGTCGCTGCGAGTCCCACGCGCCCGAGCCGATGTCCATCCAGACCCGGCCGCGCCGCGCCTCGAGCGCCTGGTCGCGGGAGTGGTCCTTGCTGGTGAGCATGAGGCCGAGCACGTTCGCGCCGTCGCGGCCGATCACCAGGACGGGTCGATCCTTGCCCTGCGACGGGTCGTCCTCGAACGGGACCCACCCCCAGACGATCTCGCCGGGGTCGGCGTCGCCGTCCCGGCGGGGGGCGTACTCGAGCCGCACGGTTCCCCGGTGGTCGGGGAGGGTCACGCGCGTCGGCGCGGGTGCGGGGGGCTTCCCGGTGAGCCGGGCGAGGGCGTCACGGAACGATCGTCGGAGGCGGGCCCAGCCCGAGGTCGTGCTCACGCGCCGACGGTACCCGTGCGCGCGTCGGTCCAGGTGGGGAACACGTCGAGCGCCGGACCGGGGATCGACTGGTCGAGGACCGGATCCGTAACGCGGCGTTATCACCGGGCGGATACTGTCCGGATCATGGCGGACCTGTTCGACGACTACCCGACCGGACCGGCGTGGGACGAGATGATCGATCCCGACGGCGGAGGCTCGCGCGCGGCCTACACGGGCCTGCACCGTGCGCTCGCCCAGCTGAGCGCCGGTGAGCTGAAGGCGCGGGCGGAGACGCTCGCGCGCTCGTACCTCGCGCAGGGGGTCACCTTCGACTTCGCCGGCGAGGAGCGACCGTTCCCGCTGGACGTCGTGCCGCGCGTGCTCGCCGGGGACGAGTGGGAGCACGTGGCTCCCGGCGTCGCCCAGCGCGTCCGCGCCCTCGAGGCGTTCCTGGCGGACGTGTACGGACCGCAGCGCGCCATCGCCGACGGGGTGATCCCGCGCAGCGTCGTCGTCTCGTCGACCAACTTCCTGCGCGCGGCGCGCGGCATCAACCCGCCGAACGGCGTCCGCGTGCACGTGTCGGGCATCGACCTGGTCCGCGACAGCCTGGGCGGCTGGCGGGTGCTCGAGGACAACGTCCGCGTGCCCAGCGGCGTGAGCTACGTGCTCTCCAACCGGCGGGCGATGGCGCAGACGTTCCCCGAGCTGTTCGCCGCGCTGCGCATCCGCCCGGTGGCCGACTACCCGCGCCGGCTGCTCGCGGCGCTCACCGCAGCCGCACCGTCCGGGGTCGACGAGCCGACGGTCGTCGTGCTCACGCCGGGCGTGTTCAACAGCGCCTACTACGAGCACTCGTTGCTCGCCCGGATGATGGGCGTCGAGCTCGTGGAGGGGCGGGACCTGTTCTGCGCGGGCGGGCGCGTCTGGATGCGCACGACGCAGGGCCGGCGCCGGGTCGACGTCATCTACCGGCGCGTCGATGACGACTACCTGGACCCGGTCATCTTCCGGAACGACTCGTTCCTGGGCAGCCCCGGGCTCATGACGTGCGCGCGCAACGGCACGGTCACCATCGCGAACGCGGTCGGCAACGGGGTGGCCGACGACAAGCTCGTCTACACCTACGTGCCCGACCTCATCCGGTACTACCTGAGCGAGCAGCCGATCCTGCGCAACGTCGACACGTGGCGGCTGGAGGAGCCGGACGCCCTCGAGGAGGTGCTCGACCGGCTCGACGAGCTCGTGGTCAAGCCGGTGGACGGCTCAGGCGGCAAGGGCCTGGTCGTCGGCCCCAAGGCCTCGACGTCCGAGCTGGACGCGCTCAGAATCCGGCTGCGGGACGACCCGCGCGGCTGGATCGCCCAGCCGGTCGTGCAGCTGTCCACCGTGCCGACGCTCATCGACGACAAGCTGCGCCCCCGGCACACCGACCTGCGGCCGTTCGCCGTCAACGACGGGGAGTCGGTCTTCGTGCTCCCCGGCGGTCTGACCCGCGTCGCGCTCCCCGAGGGCGAGCTCGTCGTCAACTCGTCGCAGGGCGGCGGGTCCAAGGACACCTGGGTGCTCGGCGGGGCGGTGCCGCGGCGAGCGGTCCGGCACGAGTCGGACAGCCCGCAGGCCGTCCCGCAGGACGCGGCGGTGCCGATCGAGTCCAACCCCAACGACGTGCGCGCCCAGGTCATGCAGCAGCAACAGACCCTCTCGTTCCCGGCCGGAGGTGCCACGTGCTGAGCCGCATCGCGGAGTCGCTGTTCTGGATCGGTCGCTACGTGGAGCGCGCGGACGACACCGCCCGCCTCCTCGACGTGCACGTGCAGATCCTGCTGGAGGACCCGTGGGCGGAGGAGGACCTCGCCTGCCGGTCGCTGCTGTCGGTCATGGACCGCACCCCGCCGCCTGCGCACGTCGAGGTCGGCCGCGAGTACGTGCTCGACATGCTGGCCTACGACCGGTTCGCACCGTCCTCCATCGCGGGCTCGCTGGTGTCCGCGCGGGAGAACGCCCGCCGGGCGCGCGAGACCATCTCGACGGAGCTCTGGGAGAGCCTCAACGCGACGTGGAACCAGCTGCCGTCGCACATGCGCCCCGCGCGGCCGCACGACTACTTCACGTGGGTCCGTGAGCGTGCCGCGGTGGTCGCGGGCATCACCGACTCGGCGACGTCGCGTGACGACACGTGGAACTTCATGGTGCTGGGCCGGTCCATCGAGCGGGCCGACATGACCGCGCGCCTGCTGACGACGCGGGCGCTGGCGGGTTCGGCCGGTCCCAGCTGGACGACCCTGCTGCGGTCCTGCGGCGCGCACGAGGCGTTCCTGCGCATGTACCGCGGCGCGGCGTCCGACGAGCGCGCCGCCGGCTTCCTGCTGACGGACCAGCTGTTCCCGCGCTCGATCGTGTTCGCGCTGAACCAGGCGGAGGCCTGCCTGGCGGCCCTCGAGGGGACGTCCGACCGGGCGGCCGTCGACGACGCGCGGCGGCACATCGGGTACGTGCGGACCAACCTCGAGTACCGCCCGCTGATCGAGGTGCTCGACAAGCTGCCCAAGGAGATGGAACGGGTGCAGCGCGCGTGCTCGGCGGCCTCGGACGCGATCCGCGGCCGGTACTTCCCGAGTGGGTCGGCGACGAACTGGGTGGGGGAGGCACTATGAGCAGGTTGCGGGTCGTGCACACGTCGACGTTCCGGTACGGCAGCGCCGTGCTGGCGTCGTACAACGAGGCGCGCATGACGCCGATCTCGCAGCACGGTCAGACGGTGCTGGAGACGAAGCTCGACGTGCAGCCGCACACCGGTTGGCACGAGTACCGCGACTACTGGGGGACGGCGGTCACCGCGTTCGAGGTGCTCGCGCCGCACGAGTCGATGGTGGTGACCGCCGAGCACCTGGTCGAGGTGGCCGAGCGGGGGCCGCTGCGGTCGCCGGCGGGGTGGGACACCCTGCGCGGCCTCGAGCTGCGGGACCGGCTGGCGGAGTTCCTCACCGACACGCCGACTACCGCGCCGCCCGAGGACGTGGTCGATCTGACCCGCCGGGTCGCGGCCGACCTCGAGCCGGCCGACGCGGCGCTCGCGGTCGCTGCCGCCCTGCGCGACGAGATCGAGTACATCCCGGGCGTCACGACGGTGCACACGCCGGCCTCGGAGGCGTGGACCGCCCGGGCCGGCGTCTGCCAGGACATCGCGCACCTGGTCACCGGAGCGCTGCGCTCGATCGGCATCCCCGCCCGCTACGTGTCGGGCTACCTGCACCCCGACTCGGAGGCCGAGCTGGGCAGCACGGTACTCGGCGACTCGCACGCGTGGGTCGAGTGGTGGGTGGGCGAGTGGTTCGCCTACGACGTGACCAACCGCGTGATTGCGGGCGACCACCACGTCGTGCTGGCGCGGGGGCGGTCGTACGACGACGTGCCGCCGCTGCGGGGCATCTACGCGGGTGCCGGGACGCAGGACGCCGAGGTGCAGGTGCGCATCACGCGCGAGGCGTGAGGCTCACGGGGTCAGGCGGCGGCCGAGGGCGTCGCTCAGCGCCCCGGCGTCACCCGTCACCGCGAGCCGCTCGTCGTCGGGCGACACGCGTCCCCACAGCAGGAGGGCGAGGGCGTCCGCGGGTCCGGTGACGGTCACCGAGGGGTGGGGGACGGTCGGCGCACCGAGCAGCCAGCTGCGCTGGGCGTCGTCGGCGACCAGCTCGATCGGAGCCTCCAGCGGCTCCATCCGGCCCATCCGCTCCTGGCGGGGCTGCATGACCGTGACCACCTCGTCGACGGTGTCCGCCCACAGCGCGGGGTCGGTCGCGAGCTCCAGGCCGCCCGCGGTGCGCAGGTCCCACAGGTGCACGAGCGTCTCGTGGGTCTGCCGGCGGTGCCAGAACGAGGCCTGGCCGTCCCCGACGAGGGTCCACGCGTGGGCGTCGGGCCCGAGCGCGGTCAGCGTGTCGCGCAGCTCCGCCGCGCACGTCGCGTAGAGGTCCTCGAGCACGAACGGGCCGCGGCCCAGCGGTGTCTCCTGCTTCCGGCTCGCCTGGCGGGCCGCCCAGTGGTGGACGCGCGAGAGATGGACGACGAGGTCCCGCACGCGCCAGCGGCCGCACCAGGGGACGCGGGTGGTCGGGTCCACGTCGGGGATCGTCGCGAGGAACTGGTCCTGGAGCTCGCCCAGAGTCTCGAGCGGGGTGAGAACACGGCTGGCCGTCATGGGACCATGGTGGGACCGACCACCGACAGCCGACAGGCTGGCAAGGGTCACCGTTCGTCGGGAAGCCGCCATCGCGTGCCCGACTCCAGCGCCAGGAGCAGTCCGCTTGTCCCCGATCCCGAGTGCAGCCGCCGCGTCGCGCATCCACCCCGCGGCGACCACGCCCGACCTGCTGCGCAACTTCTGCATCATCGCGCACATCGACCACGGCAAGTCCACGCTGGCCGACCGCATGCTGCAGCTCACCGGCGTCGTCGACTCGCGGGCCATGCGCGCGCAGTACCTGGACCGGATGGACATCGAGCGCGAGCGCGGGATCACCATCAAGTCCCAGGCCGTGCGCATGCCGTGGGGCGTGGACGACAAGGCCTTCGCGCTCAACATGATCGACACGCCGGGCCACGTCGACTTCACGTACGAGGTCTCGCGCTCCCTGGCCGCCTGCGAGGGCGCGGTGCTGCTGGTGGACGCCGCGCAGGGCATCGAGGCCCAGACGCTGGCCAACCTCTACCTGGCGCTCGAGAACGACCTGACGATCATCCCGGTGCTCAACAAGATCGACCTGCCGGCCGCGCAGCCCGAGAAGTACGCCGAGGAGCTGGCCAAGCTCATCGGCGGCGAGCCCGAGGACTGTCTGCGGGTGTCCGGCAAGACCGGCGAGGGCGTCGTGGAGCTGCTCGACCGCATCGTCGAGCTCGTCCCGCCGCCCACCGGGGACGCCGACGCACCCGCCCGCGCGATGATCTTCGACTCCGTCTACGACACCTACCGCGGCGTCGTCACCTACGTCCGCGTGATCGACGGCAACCTCAACCCGCGCGAGAAGATCGTCATGATGTCGACGCGCGCGACGCACGAGCTGCTCGAGATCGGCGTCATCTCCCCGGAGCCCGTGCCGACGAAGGGACTCGGCGTCGGTGAGGTCGGCTACCTGATCACCGGCGTGAAGGACGTGCGCCAGTCGAAGGTCGGCGACACCGTCACCAACGCGAGCAAGCCAGCCTCCGAGGCTCTGGGCGGGTACTCCGACCCCAAGCCGATGGTGTTCTCCGGCCTGTACCCCATCGACGGGACCGACTACCCGATCCTGCGGGACGCCCTGGACAAGCTGAAGCTGAACGACGCAGCGCTGAACTACGAGCCGGAGACGTCGGTCGCCCTCGGCTTCGGGTTCCGCGTCGGCTTCCTCGGCCTGCTGCACCTCGAGATCATCCGCGAGCGCCTCGAGCGCGAGTTCGACCTCGACCTGATCTCGACCGCGCCGAACGTGGTCTACGAGGTCACGCTCGAGGACAAGACCGTGGTCACGGTGACGAACCCGAGCGAGTTCCCCAGCGGGAAGATCGGCGACGTGCACGAGCCGATGGTCAAGGGCACGATCCTGGCCCCCAGCGAGTTCATCGGCGCGATCATGGAGCTCTGCCAGACCAAGCGCGGCGAGCTGCAGGGCATGGACTACCTGTCCGAGGACCGCGTCGAGCTGCGCTACGTCCTGCCGATGGCCGAGATCGTCTTCGACTTCTTCGACCAGCTGAAGTCCAAGACGCGCGGGTACGCGAGCCTCGACTACGAGCGCATCGGCGACCAGGTGGCCGACCTGGTCAAGGTCGACATCCTGCTGCAGGGCGAGACCGTCGACGCGTTCAGCGCGATCGTGCACAAGGACAAGGCCTACGCGTACGGCGTCATGATGACCGCCAAGCTCAAGGACCTCATCCCGCGCCAGCAGTTCGAGGTGCCCATCCAGGCCGCCATCGGCGCCCGGATCATCGCGCGCGAGACCATCCGGGCCATCCGCAAGGACGTCCTGGCCAAGTGCTACGGCGGCGACATCACCCGCAAGCGCAAGCTCCTCGAGAAGCAGAAGGAGGGCAAGAAGCGCATGAAGACGATCGGTCGGGTCGACGTGCCGCAGGAGGCCTTCATCGCCGCGCTCTCGAGCGAGCCCGCGGGGTCGGCCGGCGGCAAGGACGCGAAGAAGAAGTGAGCCCCGCCCTTCCCGAAGGGGATGTGGCTCCCGACGACGGCGCCCTGCCGCCGTCGGCCTTCGACGGCCTCGACCAGCGTGCGTTCGGTGTCTACCTGCACGTGCCGTTCTGCACGGTGCGCTGCGGGTACTGCGACTTCAACACGTACACGGCGACCGAGCTGGGCGGCGGCGCGAGCCAGAACGCCTACGCGGACACGGCGCTGCGGGAGATCGAGCTGGCCGCCGGCATCCTGCCTCCCCGGCCGGTGAGCACGGTGTTCGTGGGCGGTGGCACGCCCACGGTCCTGTCCGTGCCGGACCTGTCGCGGATGCTCGGCGGCGTCCGCGACGCGTGGGGCCTTGCCGACGACGTCGAGGTGACCACCGAGGCCAACCCCGACTCGGTGACGCCGGAGTCGTTGAAGGCCCTGGCCGACGCGGGGTTCACCCGCGTCTCCTTCGGCATGCAGTCGGCCGTGCCGCACGTGCTTGCCACGCTCGACCGCACGCACGACCCCCGGCGGATCCCGGACGTGGTGCGATGGGCCCGCGATGCCGGCCTGGCCGTCTCGCTCGACCTCATCTACGGCACGCCGGGGGAGTCGCTCGACGACTGGCGCACCAGCGTCGAGGCGGCGCTGGCGACGGGCGTCGACCACGTGTCCGCCTACGCGCTCGTGGTCGAGGCCGGGACCCGCATGGCGGTCCAGGTGCGCCGCGGAGAGCTCGAGCTGCCCGACGGCGACGACCAGGCCGCCAAGTACGAACTGGCCGACGACCTGTTCGAGGCCGCCGGGCTCGGTTGGTACGAGGTGAGCAACTGGGCGCGGACGCCGGCCGACGCGTGCCGGCACAACCTCAGCTACTGGCGGGGCGACGACTGGTGGGGGATCGGTCCCGGGGCGCACAGCCACGTGGGTGGGGTGCGCTGGTGGAACGTCAAGCACCCCCGCGCGTACGCCGACCGGCTCGAGCGGAACCTCAGCCCCGCGGCCGGACGGGAGACGGTCACCGGTGAGGGCGCCGTGCTGGAACGCCTGATGCTCGGTGTCCGGCTGGCGTCGGGGTTGCCGCTCGACGCGCTCCCCAGCGAGGCGCGGCCGTCGGTGGCTGGGCTCGTCGCGGACGGGTTGGTCGACGGGCACGCCGCGACCGGGGGACGCCGGATCGTGCTGACCCGGCGCGGCCGGCTGCTCGCCGACGCCGTCGTCCGGACGCTCGTCGGCTGACGGTCAGCGGATCAGCTCGAGGCTGAACGGGTAGCGGTAGGAGCCACCACGCTGCACGGCGAGCGCCGCGAGGATGCTCACGACGAGGCTGATGATGCCCAGCGCGATGAAGCCGAGCCAGCCGACGATCCCGATCACCGGGATCGCGCGCACGATCGCGCAGATGACCAGCCCGACGAGCACCGTGAGCTGGAAGTTGAGCGCGACGCGCGCCTCGTCGGCGACGCGTGCGGCCTTCTCGCGGTTGACCAGCCAGATCACCAGCGCCGCCAGCCAGCCGACCCAGAAGTACGCGAGGATCCCGCCGAGGTGCGCGAGCATGCCCAGCGAGCGCGTCTGGTCCGCGCCGTGCGGTGATGGGCTCTCGTGGTGCTCGTACGACATCGTGGCTCGCTCCTCGTCCGGGGCCGTCGTCGTGACGGCACCGCGCAGCCTACCGACGGGGGAGTCGTCGTGGGCACGTTCCGACATGCCCGGAAAGCGTGGTTCCTTGACATGCGACCGCCGCCTTCGGTTCCCTGGCGTGGGCGACGACCGCCCTGTGACCAGGGAGGCCACGCATGAGCGAGAACCCCGGCGGTACCCCGCCGCGTGACGACGACCCCGCGAAGCCCGCTGACCCGATCGTTCCCGAGACACCAGCAGAACCGCCCGCGGCACCGGACCCGGTCGAGAAAGCCGCCCCCGTGCCGCCGGCTCCCGAGCCCGAGCCCGCGCCGCCCGTAGCTCCTCCGGCACCCGAGCCCGCACCGCCGGCTGTTCCTCCGGCACCACCCGCCMCGCCCGTCGCACCACCCGCCCCGCCCGTCGCTCCGCCTGCACCGCCCGCTCCGCCGTCCTACGGCCAGCCGCCMGCCGGGGCGTACCCGCCGCCGCCCCCGTCCGGCTACGGCCAGCCGCCCGCCGGCGCCTATCCGCCCCCTCCGGCGCCGGGCTACGGCCAGCCGCCCGCCGGGGGGTACCCGCCCCAGGGCTCGCCCTACGGTCAGCCCTCGCCCGGCGCCTATCCGCCCGCCGCGCCCGTCTACGGTCAGGCGCCCCCGGGCGCGTACCCGCCGCCCGCCGGTGGCTACGGCCCCCCGGTCCAGGCGTCGCCCATCGGCGAGTCCTTCTCCTACGGATGGAGGAAGTTCACGAGCCACGGCGGCCTGTTCATCGGGGCCGCGCTCGTGTGGTTCGTCGTCGCCGCCGTCGTGTTCACGGTCGTGGCGCTGATCTTCGGCGGCTTCGCCTCGCTGTTCGACCCGAACGGCCGCGGGATGGGCAGCGGCATGGGCATCGGGCTGTCGTTCGGGCTGATCGTGTTCTACGCCGCGGTCGCGCTCATCGGCTACCTCATCCAGGCGGCGTTCATCCGGGCCGCGCTGACCGTGACCGAAGGTCGTGAGCTGTCGTTCGGCGACTTCTTCAAGTTCGTCGACGCCGGTCCGATCGTCCTGACGGCGCTGCTGCTCGCGGCGATCGGCGTGGTGCTCAACCTCATCCCGTTCTTCGGCGGGCTGATCTCCCTCGTCGTGAACTTCCTGCTGCTGTTCACGTTCTGGTTCGTGATCGACAAGCACCTGACGCCCGTCGACGCGATCAAGGCCAGCTACCAGCTCATCACGGCGAACCTGTCGACGACGATCCTGTTCTACCTGCTCAGCATCGTGATCCTCTTCGCCGGAGCGATCCTCTGCGGCGTCGGCCTTCTCGTGGCCGTGCCGGTGGTGCTCCTCGCGACGGCCTTCCTGTTCAAGCGGCTGCTGGGCGACCCGATCGCCGCCTGACACCGACTGACCGTGCCCGGTCACCCACGAGGGTGGCCGGGCACCGTCATGCCGTGACGAAGTCGATGAGCTCCTCGACGCGACCCAGGAGGCTCGGCTCGAGGTCGGCGTAGCTGCGCACGGAGCGCAGGATCCGCTGCCAGGCGCGGGCGACGTCGGCCTGCTCGTCGGCGGGCCAGCCGAGCTCGCGCAGGATGCCGTGCTTCCACTCCGTGCCGCGTTCGATGACGGGCCATGCCGACAGCCCGAGGCGCTCGGGGCGGACGGCCTGCCACACGTCGACGTACGGGTGGCCGAGGACGAGCACCGAGCCGGCGGGCGCCCCGCGCACGGCGTCGGCGGCGATCCGGCTCTCCTTGGAGCCGGCGACGAGGTGGTCGACGAGGACGCCCACGCGACGTCCCGGGCCCGGGGAGAAGTCGCGCAGGGCGTCGGCGAGGTTGTCGACGCCGTCGAGCAGCTCGACCACGACGCCCTCGAGGCGCAGGTCGTCGCCCCAGACCTTCTCCACCAGCTCGGCGTCGTGCTTGCCCTCGACCCAGATCCGGCTGCCGCGGGCGACGCGGGCGCGGGCGTCGTGCACCGCGACCGAGCCCGAGGCGGTGCGGGTGGGCCGCGCGGGTGCGGGGGTGCGGACCGGGGCCGTCAGGGCCACCGGCTCGCCGTCGAGCCAGAAGCCCCGGCCCAGGGGGAAGGTGCGGGTGCGGCCGCGCCGGTCCTCGAGCACGACCACGTGCTGGCCGCCCGACTTCTCGACCCGGACCACGGCGCCGACCCACCCCGTGGTGACCTCCTCGACGACCAGGCCGGTCTCGGCGGGCTGCGGGCGGCTGGTGCGGGCGGGCCGGTGGTGCGTCGAGGCGGAGCCCCCGAGCACGTCCGAGCCGTAGCGGTCGTCGTTCACCCGGGCAGCCTAGGGGGGCGCGCGAGCGGTGCGGTCGAGGCGCGCAGCGGCCGCCCCGTGGGTGTCGGCTCCGCGGCGTAGCATTGGCACTCCTGTGCGCGGAGTGCTACCCGCTGGGACGATGGCGGCGCGACGACGAAGGAGGCGACATGAGCGAGGACCGACGGCTGGACGTGCTGCGGGCGATCGTCGAGGACTACGTCGCCACCAAGGAGCCCGTGGGCTCGCGCGCGCTGGTGGAGCGGCACTCGCTCGGCGTCTCGCCGGCCACGATCCGCAATGACATGGCCGCGCTCGAGGAGGGCGGCTACATCGCCCAGCCGCACACGTCGGCGGGGCGCGTGCCGACGGACAAGGGCTACCGGCTCTTCGTCGACCGCCTCTCGACCGTCAAGCCGCTGTCCAGCCCCGAGCGGCGCGCCATCGGCGCGTTCCTCGAGAGCGCACAGGACCTGGACGACGTCGTGGACCGGGCCGTGCGCCTCATCGCGCAGCTGACGCAGCAGGTCGCCGTCGTGCAGTACCCGTCGCTGCGGCGGTCGGCGCTGCGGCACGTCGAGCTCGTGCCCGTCGGGGCGCGCCACCTGCTGGTCGTGCTCATCACGGACACGGGACGGGTCGAGCAGCGCACGCTGGAGCTCGCGTCCGACCTCGACGAGTCCGTCGTCGCGCGCCTGCGGTCACGCCTGAACATCAGCGCGGCCGGCCGACGCCTGTCCGAGCTCCCGGTGGCGCTCGGCGAGCTCACGGACGCGTTCGTGCCCGGCGACCAGGCGCTCGTCGAGGCCGTCATCGCGGTGGTCGAGGAGACCCTGGCGCAGGAGAGCGAAGAGCGCGTCGTGCTCGCCGGCACAGCGAACCTCGCCCGCGTCGGCGGGACCGACGTGCGGTCGATCGGCCCGGTCCTCGAGGCGCTGGAGGAGCAGGTCGTGCTGCTGCGGCTGCTCTCCGAGATGGCCGAGGACTCTGCGACGGTGTCCGTGCGCATCGGCCGGGAGAACCAGCACGACGGGTTGTTCGAGACGAGCTTCGTGACCACCGGCTACGGCGACGAGGGCGGTGGCTCGGTGGCGCGCGTCGGCTCGATCGGCCCGCTGCGGATGGACTACCCCGGGACCATGTCGGCGGTCCGCGCCGTGGCTCGCTACCTGACGCGCATCCTCGCGCAATGACCGGCCCTGTTACCTGCCACAAGACCTCCCCGAAGACCTGCACGCACCTGTCCACGACAGCTGGAAGTGAGCACCCCCTCTCGTGACCGACTACTACGAGGTCCTTGGCGTCCCGCGTGACGCCAGCCCCGAGCAGATCAAGAAGGCGTACCGCAAGCTCGCTCGCGAGCACCACCCCGATGTCGCGGGCGCGGACGCCGGCTCCGAGGACACGTTCAAGGACGTGTCGCGCGCGTACGACGTGCTGGGCAACCCCGAGAAGCKCCGCGCGTACGACCTCGGCGGCGACCCGTCCTCGCCCGGCGGCGGCATGGGCGGCGGGTTCGGCTTCCAGGACATCTTCGAGACGTTCTTCGGCGCCGCGACCGGGGCGGCGGCGCAGCGGGGACCCATCCCGCGCGCGCGGCGCGGGCAGGATGCGCTCGTGCGGCTCGACCTCGACCTCGCGGAGGTCACCTTCGGCGTCCACAAGGACGTGCCGGTGGATACCGCGGTCGTCTGCCCGACGTGCAGCGGCTCGTGCTGCCGGCCGGGCACCTCTCCGCGCACCTGCGAGGTGTGCGGCGGTCGGGGCTCGGTGCAGCGCGTCGCGCGGTCCTTCCTCGGGCAGGTCATGACGACGCAGCCGTGTGCCGCGTGCCACGGCTTCGGCACCGTCATCCCGGAGCCGTGCACCGAGTGCTCCGGCGAGGGTCGCGTCCGGTCGCGCCGCACGCTGAGCGTGGACGTGCCCGCGGGCGTCGACACCGGCACCCGGATCAAGCTGACCGGCCAGGGCGAGGTCGGTCCCGCCGGCGGCCCCGCCGGTGACGTCTACCTCGAGGTGCGCGAGCGCAAGAACGACACGTTCGTGCGGCGCGGCGACGACCTGCACGCGACGCTCGAGGTCCCGATGACCGCGGCGGCCCTGGGCACGGTGCTCACGCTCGACACCCTGGACGGCGCGCGCGAGGTCGACCTGCGACCGGGCACGCAGCCCGCCCAGGTCGTGACGATCAAGGGCCTCGGCGTCGGTCACCTGCACGCCGCCGGGCGCGGCGACCTGCACGTCCACGTCGAGGTGCAGGTGCCGACGGCGATGGACGACGAGCAGGCCGAGCTGCTGCGCCGGCTGGCCGCCCTGCGGGGCGAGGAGCGTCCGGAGGCGCGGCTCGCTGCGTCGAATACGGGCGTCTTCGCGAAGCTGCGCGACAAGCTCTCGGGCCGCTGAGCATGACGGCGCCGGCCGCGTCATGAGCGCGCCCGTCTTCCTGGCCGAGCCCGGGTCGCTCGACGCCGTCGCCGACGGCGGCACGTACCTGCTGGGCGGCGCCGAGGGGCGCCACGCGGGGGTCGTGCAGCGCCGGGTCGCCGGTGAGCGGGTGGACGTCGTCGACGGCGCGGGTGTGCGGCTCGTCGGGGTCGTCGGCTCGGTGACGCCCGACGGCGTGCTCGTGCAGGTCCAGCAGCGCGTGGTCGAGCCGGCGGCGGCCGTCGCCCTCGTGCTCGTGCAGGCGCTGGCCAAGGGCGACCGCGACGAGATGGCGATCGAGGCGGCCACCGAGGTCGGCGTCGACGCGGTGGTGCCGTGGCAGGCAGAGCGTTCGATCGTGGTCTGGCGCGGCGACCGGGCCGCGAAGAGCCGCGCGCGCTGGCTGGGGACCGTGCGCGCGGCGGCGAAGCAGTCGCGACGCGCCCGCGTGCCCGACGTCGAGTTTGCGCTCGACGGCCGGGGCCTGGCCGAGCGGGTCCGTACGGTCGTCGACGGCGGTGGGGTCGCGCTGGTGCTGCACGCGGACGCGACCGACGCCATTGCGGCGACGGCCCTGCCGGACGCCGGCGAGTGCCTCGTCGTGGTCGGCCCGGAGGGCGGCATCGGCGAGAGCGAGCTCGGGCGGCTCGTCGAGGCGGGGGCGCGGGCCGTCCGGCTCGGTCCGCATGTGCTGCGCACGTCGACCGCGGGCCCGGTCGCGCTGGCTCTGCTGGCCGAGCGGCTCGGGCGCTGGGCCTGACCGCTCCGTCGGCGGCGCCTCGTAGACTGTCGACGTCTGCCTGGGACACCCGTGCCTGACCCGCACACCCACCACCTGACCTAAGGAGCGCACGGCGCACGCCGAGCACATGGCCGAGTCCACATCCGCAGCGCGGTCCTCCGGGGCACCCGCGCGCGTCGAGCACCGCATCAGCGTCCCGTCCGAGGTCTCGATGGTCGAGCTGCTCGGCCTGCGGGACGAGGTGCTCCGCACCATCGAGTCCGGGTTCACCGGCGTCGACATCCACGTCCGCGGCAACGAGGTGACCCTCGCCGGGCCGGTCGGCGACGTGGCCCTGGTGTCGCGGCTCATCGACGAGCTGGTCGAGATGGCGGCGGGCGGCACACCGCTGACCCCCGACGTGGTGACCCGGTCCGTGGCGATGCTCACGGCGGCATCGACGGCGCGGCCTGCCGACGTCCTCTCGTTCAACATCCTCACGGGTCGCGGCCGCACCATCCGCGCCAAGACGTCGGGCCAGAAGGACTACGTCGACGCGATCGACCGGCACACCGTGACGTTCGGCATCGGGCCTGCCGGCACGGGCAAGACGTACCTGGCGATGGCCAAGGCGGTGCAGGCGCTGCAGGACCGCAAGGTGCAGCGCATCGTGCTCACGCGCCCCGCCGTCGAGGCGGGCGAGCGGCTCGGGTTCCTGCCCGGCAGCCTCTCGGACAAGATCGACCCGTACCTGCGGCCGCTCTACGACGCGCTGCACGACATGGTCGACGCCGAGTCGATCCCGCGGCTCATGGAGGCGGGCACCATCGAGGTGGCGCCGCTGGCGTACATGCGCGGGCGCACGCTGAACGACGCGTTCATCATCCTCGACGAGGCGCAGAACACGTCGGTCGAGCAGATGAAGATGTTCCTCACCCGGCTCGGCTTCGGGTCGAAGGTGGTGGTCACCGGCGACATCACGCAAGTGGACCTGCCCGCGGCGCAGACCTCCGGCCTGCGCGTGGTCGAGCAGATCCTCACGGGCGTCGACGACGTCGCGTTCTGCCGCCTGACGTCGTCGGACGTGGTCCGGCACCGCCTGGTCAGCGAGATCATCGACGCGTACGCGCGCTGGGACAGGAGCTGAGGCGGCCATGAGCGTCGAGGTCAACAACGAGTCCGGTTACGACGCCGACGAGGCGGAGTTCGCCGCCCTCGCCCGCTACGTGCTGGACGAGATGCACGTGCACCCGCAGACGGACGTGTCGATCCTGCTGGTGGGCACCGACGTCATGACGGACCTGCACGTGAAGTGGATGGACGAGCCCGGCCCTACCGACGTGCTGTCGTTCCCCATGGACGAGCTGCGCCCGGGCCGGGAGGGCGACCCCACGCCCGCCGGCCTCCTGGGCGACGTCGTCCTGTGCCCCGAGGTCGCGGCGCAGCAGGCGCGCACCGCCGGCCACTCGACCGCGGAGGAGCTGCTGCTCCTCACCACGCACGGGATCCTGCACCTGCTCGGCTACGACCACGCAGAGCCGGAGGAGGAGAAGGAGATGTTCGCCCTCCAGCGTCGGCTGCTGCTGACGTTCCTGGCGTCGCGATGACGGACATTCCCGTCGCGCTGCTCATCGTCGTCGCCGTCCTGGGCATCGCCACCGCCGCGGCCCTGTCCGCCGGCGAGGTGGCCGTCGTGCGCATCTCGCGCGCCGCGGTGACCGAGCTGCTGGCCGAGCACGACCCCGCGGCCGGCCGCGTGCGCGCCCTCACCGAGCACCCTGCGCGGGTGGCCTCGGCGGCCGCGTTCGTGCGGCTGCTCGCCGAGATGACGGCGACGGTGTGCATCACGGTGACCGTCGGGTCGACCGGCCTGGTGTGGTGGGCGGTCCTGCTGGTCGCGCTCGCGATCTGCGGGCTCGTCGCGTTCCTGCTCGTGCGCGCCAGCCCGCGCACCATCGGCCGGAAGCACCCCGTCGCGACCGTCACCCGGCTCTCGCGCGTGCTCGTGGCCGTGACCGCGGTCGCCGGCGGGCTCGGAGCCGTCGGGCGGCCGGGTGCGGGGTCGGCGGCCGAGGACGAGGACGAGCTGCGGGACATGGTCCAGCGCGTGAGCGAGTCGGACGTGATCGAGGACGAGGAGCGTGAGATGTTCCGCTCCGTGCTCGAGCTCGGCGACACCCTGACGCGCGAGGTCATGGTCCCGCGGACGGACATGGTGACGGCGCGGGCGGACACGACGCTGCGCAAGGCGCTCGCGCTGCTGCTGCGGTCGGGGTACTCGCGGGTCCCGCTCGTCGGTGACTCGGTGGACGACCTGCGCGGCGTGCTCTACCTCAAGGACGTCGTCGGGCGGCTGCCGATCGCGCCGGCCGGACGCTCGGACCGCCGCGAGCAGGAGGCGATGCTCGACGCGCCGGCCTCGTCGCTGGCGCGGCCGGCGGTGTTCGTGCCGGAGTCGAAGCCCGTGGACGAGCTGCTGCGCGAGCTGCAGGACGGCACGTCGCACATGGCCATCGTGGTCGACGAGTACGGCGGCATCGCCGGGCTCGTGACCATCGAGGACGCGCTCGAGGAGATCGTCGGCGAGCTGACCGACGAGCACGACCCCACCGCGCCGGTGGTCGAGGACCTCGGGGACGGCGTGTTCCGGGTACCCGCGCGCCTCGGCCGCGACGAGCTGGGCGAGCTGTTCGACCTCGAGGTGGACGACGAGGACGTCGACACCGCGGGCGGGCTGCTGGCCAAGGCTCTCGGCAAGGTGCCGCTGCCCGGCTCCGCCGGCGACATCCACGGGCTGCACCTCGTGGCCGAACGCGTCGAGGGTCGTCGCCGGCGCCTCGCCACCGTCCTGGTCAGCGTGGTCGACGCCGACACCCCCGTCCCCACCGAGAACCACGGAGCCACCCGATGACCACCTTCCATTCCGGGTTTGCCTGCTTCGTCGGGCGGCCCAACGCCGGGAAGTCGACGCTCACCAATGCGCTCGTCGGCCAGAAGGTCGCCATCACGTCGGGGCGCCCGCAGACGACGCGGCACACCGTCCGCGGGATCGTGCACCGGCCGGACGCGCAGCTGATCCTCGTCGACACCCCCGGTCTGCACCGACCCCGCACGCTCCTGGGCGAGCGGCTCAACGCGCTGGTCAAGGACACGCTCACCGAGGTCGACGTGGTCGGGTTCTGCCTGCCCGCCGACCAGCGGGTGGGCCCGGGTGACCGGTTCATCGCCGAGCAGATGTCGGAGCTGGCGCGCGACGGCCGCGGGACACCCGTGGTCGCGGTCGTCACCAAGGCCGACCTCGTCGGCAAGGGGAAGCTCGCGGAGCACCTCATGGCCGTGCAGGCGCTGGGGGAGTGGGCCGACATCGTGCCCGTCTCCGCGACGTCCGGCTACAACGTCGACGTGCTGGAGAACGTGCTGATCGGCCACCTGCCCGAGGGGACGCCGCTGTACGCGGAGGGTGAGCTCACCGACGAGCCCGAGGCCGTCATGGTCGCCGAGCTGGTGCGGGAGGCCGCCCTCGAGGGCGTCCGCGATGAGCTGCCGCACTCGCTCGCGGTGGTCGTCGACGAGATCGTGGCGCGCGACGAGCCGGCCGCAAACGGCGTGCCCATGCTCGACGTGCGCGTGCACCTGTTCGTCGAGAGGGACAGCCAGAAGGCCATCATCATCGGCAAGGGCGGTGCCCGGCTGCGCGACGTCGGCAGCCAGGCGCGGCGCGGCATCGAGGCCCTGCTCGGGGCGCGCGTGTACCTGGACCTGCACGTCAAGGTGGCCAAGGACTGGCAGCGCGACCCCAAGCAGCTCGGAAAGCTGGGCTTCTGAGCATGCTGAGGAAGGGTGAGCGCGCGGGGACGCGCGCGGAGACGGACGTGGGCCGGCACGTCGGGCGGTGGTACCGCGTCGCGGCGAGCACCGCGTTGGGTGTGGTGCTGCTCGCCGTGCTCGGGGCCGTCATGGGCCCGCAGTGGGACCCGGTCCCGCTCGCCGACCCGCTGACCGTCGAGACCACCTCGACCGCGATCGGGTCGGCAGCGCCCGTGCCGACCTACGAGGTCCGCACCTCGGTGGTCACCGTGCAGCTCGACGGGACCACGGTCGACGCTCAGATCAGCGAGCCGATCGGCGCGGAGGGTCCGCTGCCCGGGGTGGTGTTCGTGCACGGCGCCGGGACCGGCCGCTACGACACTGCGTTCCTCCAGCAGGCCCACGCGCTCGCGGCGTCGGGGATCGTCGCGATGGTGCCCAACAAGCGGCTCGACACCTACACGACGCGGCACCGCGACTACCCGCTGATGGCCGCGGACTACGACGCGTCGGTGGCCCTGCTCCAGTCCCGCGAGGGGGTCGACCCAGACCGGGTCGGGATCTACGCCGAGAGCGAGGGCGGCTGGATCGCGCCGGTCATGGCCGCGCAGGACCCGTCGATCGCCTTCGTGGTCCTGGTGTCCTCGCCGGTGGTGCCGCCGCGGGAGCAGGCCGCGTTCGCGGTCGACTCCTACCTGCGGAACACCGGCGTGCCCCACGGGGTGTTCCGGGCGATCCCGCGGGCCGTCGGCATGTCGCTGCCGGGCGGCGGGTTCGAGTACGTCGACTTCGACGTGACGCCGTACCAGCGGCAGATGAGTCAGCCGGTCTTCGTCGTGTACGGCACGGGCGACGCCTCGATGCCGACCATCCAGGGCGCCGAGCAGGTGCTGCGGGACACCGCGATCGCGGGCAACGGCGACGTGACCGTGCGGTACTACGAGGGCGCCAACCACGGTATCCGCGTCGACGGCGACGTCGACGCCGACTTCTTGCGCGACCTGTCGGGCTGGGTGCTGGGGCAGCCCGCGACCGCCGACGCGTCGCCGCGGATCGCCGGTGCGCAACCGGTGCAGACGTACGTCGCCGCTCCCGTGCCGGAGCCCCGCTGGTTCGGGGACGGAGACCTGGTCGTCGCCCTCGCGCTGGCCGCGGTGGCCCTCATTCTGCTGGGGCCGCTGGCGGTGCTCGTCGCGCGTGGCGTGGAGGAGACGACCGATCGGGTCCGGCGCCGGGGCGGTGCCGCCGTGACCGTGCCAGGTCCCCGGTTCGCGCGCGGGGTGCTGCCGCTGCTCGTCGCGCTCGGCCTGGGCGCGCTCCTCACCGTCGTGGCCTTGGTCTGGTACATCGTCTCGGTGGCGCGCCTGGCGCTCGACTACCAGCGCAACGACATCGTGGTGCAGGGCGGCTGGGTCGCCGTGCGGGTGCTCGGCATCGCGGTGGTCGTCGTCGGGGTCCTCCTGCTGCGCCGCTGCCGGCGCGTGCGCCTGGCCGGCGGGCATCCTGCTCCCGGTATCGTGCGGACCTGCGTCCTGTGGGCGGGCGTCATCGGCTCGGTCGTCCTGCTGGTCGTCCTCGCTTACTGGGGCGTCTTCCAGCTCGGGATCTGATCACAGGTCGGTCCCGGTTGTGTGCCGAGCGCTCACGTACGGCACGATGTGCGCCGATGATCTGAACGAGGCACCGGCCGGGGCCACAAGGACGAGGGGGGTCGCGTGCGCACGTCGTGGGGGTCGGCGACCGATCGCGGCCTGGTCCGTGAGGTCAACGAGGACGCCCTGCTGGCGTACCCGCCCGTGTTCCTCGTCGCGGACGGCATGGGTGGCCACGACGCGGGCGACCTGGCCAGCCGGATCGCCGTCGAGGAGTTCGCCCAGCTCGCCGGGCAGGCCGCGGCGACCGCCGACGACGTGCACGCGTGCTTCGACCGCACCGCGGCCCGCATCCGCACCGAGTTCACCGGCGGACGCCAGGGCGGTACCACCGTCGCCGGGGTGGCCGTCACCGAGCACGACGGCGGCTCCTACTGGCTCGTCTTCAACGTCGGGGACTCGCGCGTGTACCTGTGGTCGGGCGACGAGCTCGAGCAGGTCAGCGTCGACCACTCGGTGGTCCAGGAGCTCCTGGACCTGGGCGAGATCGACCGAGGCGAGGCGGCGACGCACCCCGACCGGCACGTCCTCACGCGGGCCCTGGGCACCGGCGACCCGCCCGAGCCGGAGTACTGGCTGCTGCCCGCCGGGCTGCACGACCGCCTCCTGATCTGCACCGACGGCCTCACGCGCGAGCTCCACGACGACGTGCTCGCGCGCGTGCTGGCCGGCACGGCCGACCCGCAGGACGCCGCGGCCGAGCTGGTCCGGCTGGCCCTCGACCACGGCGCCCGGGACAACGTGAGCGCCGTGGTCGTCGACGTCGCCACCGCGTCGGGCGCGCACGACGACGTGCACATCACCGTCCCGCGCAGCGGCGCGGAGCTCGGTCCGCACCTGTGGGACGAGATGCTCAACGGCGCGACGGTCCCGCGCCGGTCGCTGTTCACGACCGACCCCGGCGCGCGCGGCGCGGGCACACCGAACGAGGAGATGCCGTCATGAGCGTGCCCGAGTACTCCGCCGGCGGTTGGACCGCCGTGGTCCGTCCCGGCTTCGTGGCGCTGCTGGGCCCGACGACGGCCGCCTCCACCGTCCGTGCGCTGTGGCAGGACGCCGGCGAGGGTGTCTTCTCCGCGCTCGCCCTCCTGGCCCGCGACGGCTTCGGTGGCCTCCCGCCGTTCGCCGTGGTGTCGGTCGACGGCCAGCGCGTCCACGCCGCCCTGCGCGGGGACGTCGAGGTCGTCGTCGAGGTGGGCGGCCGCCGGGACGTCTGGCGCTCCGGCGAGGTCAGCACCTGGACCGAGCGCGTGCTCGACGGCGTGTCCGACGTCGCCGTGCAGGTGGACGGGCCGGGGAGCGGCTCGGCGAGCCTGCCCCTGGCAGACGGCGTCGTGCAGGCCTCGCGCGTGAGCGTGTCCCTGACCGCGCGTGAGGATGTCCCCGAGCCGGTGACAGCCGCCGCGACCGAGGCAGTGCTCGTCGTCGAGGAGCCCGTCGAGGCACCGTCGGACGAGGTCATCGAGCCGTCGGTCCAGCAGGTTCCCGAGGTCGTCGACGTCGTTGTCCACGACGAGGCGTCGGACGAGCCCGAGGTTCAGCAGCCGGCCGCGGAGATCGTCGACGACGTCGTGTGGGACGAGCCGACGACCGTCGCGCTCGTGCCGGTCGAGGAGCACGCGCCGGAAGAGGCTCCGGACGAGGTCGACGTCCTCGACGAGAACACCGACCCGACGAGTGTGGTCGCCGCCGCGGAGTCGTTCCTCACGTGGCCCCCGACAGAGCCCATCGAGGCGCCGGCGGCTCCGGAGTCGCCCGTCCCGGTCGCCGGCGCGTCGCTGGACGACCACGACGGCCTGACAATCCTGTCGACGGATCTCGCGGAGATCCGCGAGCAGCTGCCGTCGTGGGCGTCCGACGAGGTTCCCGGCCCGTTCCGGGTCCCGACGACGGTCCAGACGGCGGCCCGCCTCGTGCTCTCGACCGGCCTCGTGGTGCCGCTCGACCGCGCGGTGCTGCTGGGTCGCGCGCCGCAGGTCGCGCGGGTCACCAACCGCGAGCTGCCGCGCTTGATCACGGTGCCGAGCCCGCAGCAGGACATCTCGCGCACGCACGCGGAGGTCCGGCTCGACGGGGACCACGTGGTCGTCACCGATCTCGACTCGACGAACGGCGTCCACGTGGCGCGTCCGGGGGAGGGCGCGCGGCGCCTGCACCCGGGTGAGCCCAGCGTCGTCGGTCTCGACGAGATCGTCGACCTGGGTGACGGCGTGACGTTCTCGGTGGAGCGGGGTTCGTGACCGCACGCCGCGAAGCATCGACCCCGCCTCGCCTGCCGGGCTACGAGCACCTCCGGGTGCTCGGCCTCGGAGGCTTCGCGGACGTCTTCCTGTACCAGCAGGAGCTTCCGCGGCGCGAGGTGGCGGTCAAGGTCCTGCTGGCCGGGAGCCTGGACGACGAGGTGCGGGCGCGCTTCCAGCAGGAGGCCAACCTCATGGCCCAGCTGTCGCACCACCCCTCGATCGTGACGATCTACCACGCGGCGATCGCTGCTGACGGGCGTCCGTTCCTCGTCATGGAGTACTGCTCGCGGCCGGGCCTGGCCGAGCGGTACCGGCAGGAGCGGATCTCCGTCGCCGAGGCGCTACGCATCGGCGTCCGCCTCGCGTCGGCGGTCGAGACCGCGCACCGGGCCGGCATCCTGCACCGCGACATCAAGCCCGCGAACGTGCTCACCACCGACTTCGGGTGGCCCGCGCTGACCGACTTCGGCATCGCCGCGACGACCGGGCACGGCGCGGGCGCCACCGTCGGCATGTCGATCCCGTGGTCGCCGCCCGAGCTGCTCGGGGAGCACCCGACCGGTGACGAGCGCTCCGACGTGTACTCGCTGGCGGCGACGATCTACTCCCTGCTCGCGGGCCGCACGCCGTTCGAGGTGCCCGGCGGCGAGAACACCGCGCAGCAGCTGGTCGCCCGCATCGAGCGGTCCCCGCTGCCGCCGACGGGCCGTGCCGACGTGCCGTGGGGGCTGCAGGACCTGCTCGAGCGCGCCATGGCCAAGCACCCGGCGCGCCGTTTCGAGTCCGCGGCCGCCGTGGCGCGCGCCCTGCAGCAGGTCGAGGCCGACCTCCGCCTCCCGATCACCCCGCTGGACCTCACCGACGAGCCCGACGGCGTCCCCGCGCTCGAGGTGCCGCCGCACGCCCCGGCCGGGCAGGAGGACGCCACCCGGCTGCGCTCGATCGTGACCGTCGCGCCCGAGGCTGCCGAGCCCGCGCCCGGCGGCGACGAGCCGACCCGGCTGCGCGGCGTCACCACGGTCCCGCCGGCGACGCCCGCCCGCCCCGGACCCGTCTTCGTCGCGCCGCAGGAGGTCGCCGAGACGGAGCCCGAGGCGAAGCAGCGGAACCGGGGCAGGCTCGTCGCGGGCATCGTGTCGGGCCTCGTGGTGCTGGGCGCGGTCATCACCATCGGTGCCGTCGCGCTCGGCCGCGACGACTCGCCCGACGTCGCACCGACGTCCACCTCGGACTTCAGCCAGGCGCCCGTGTCCACGAGCATCGGCGAGGCGGTCCCGTCCCCCCACTCGCTGCTCGGGACGCGGCAGGCGGACGGCTCGGTCGTGTTCACCTGGGAGAACCCCGACCCCGAGCAGGGCGACCAGTACCTCTGGGGAGTGCGCCAGGCCACCGGCGAGCCGCAGCTGACCCTCGTCGCCCAGCCGACGGCGACGGTCCCCGCGGCCGACGCCACGGGCGAGGTCTGCATCGAGGTGTCGATCGTGCGCGCCGACCGTCGCGCGTCGACCACGCCCCTCGAGGGGTGCGCGTCATGAGGGTGCGCTCGCGCGTCACGACGGCCGCGGCGGTCGTCACCGTCCCGGTGCTCGTGCTCGTCCTCGCGCTGCTCAACCAGGGCTTCCCGCTCGCGCGCCTCGACCTCAACGACGGCGCCGTCTGGCTGACGGCGACCAGCCAGTCGCAGCTCGGCCGGTTCAACGCGCAGGTCGAGGAGCTCAACGGCGGGCTCGTCGCGCAGGGAAAGTCGTTCGACGTGCTCCAGGACGCCGGCGACGTGCTGCTGGCGGAGTCCGGCAACCTCTCTGTCGTCGACCCGGCCACCGTCGCGACCACCACGCAGGTCGCCGCACCCGGCACGACACCGTCGATGGCCGCGGGCACGGTCGCGCTGTACGACGGGGACGGCAACGTCTGGGTGCGCACCATCGACGACCTGGACTCGCTCCGCACCGAGACGGACACGCCGGAGATCGAGCTGGGCGACGGCGGCCGCGCCGTGGTCGCCCGGAGCGGGACGGCCTTCGGCGTCGCGCCCCAGGGTGGCGCCGTCACGCGCGTCGAGATGGGGTCCGGGTCGCCGCAGGTGAGCGAGTCGGGGTCCGTCGGCGACGGTGCTGTCGACCAGATCACCGCGGTCGGCGACGAGCCCGTCACGCTCTCGGGCAGCACGGTCCGCACGCTGCACGGCTCCGTCGAGGTGCAGGGCGAGGACCTCACGCTCCAGCAGCCCGGTCCCGCGTCGTCGCGCGTCCTCGTCTCCAGCCGCGACACGCTGCTCGAGGTGCCGCTCGACGGCGGCCGGGTGGTCGAGCACAAGACCACCGGGTCCGGGAAGCCGGCGCAGCCGGTCCAGGTCGGGTCCTGCGCGCACGGCGCGTGGGCGTCCCCGATCGGGTCGTACATCCAGCTGTGCGACGGCGGCAAGGCCGACGTCCGCGACCTCGAGGACATGTCCAGCGCCGACGTGCTGACGTTCCGCGTCAACCGGCAGATGGTCGTCCTCAACGACACGTTGCGGGGCCGGCTGTGGCTGCCGCTCGAGGACACCAAGCTGCGGGTGCCCAACTGGACGGACGTCGTGCCCGAGGAGCAGCCCGACGAGGCGCAGGAGGAGACCGAGACCTCGGACACGACCCAGGACCTCGTCACCGAGTGCTCGGCCGAGTCCGCGTCGCCCACGGCGACCGACGACGAGTTCGGCGTGCGGCCCGGTCGCACGACCATCCTGCCGGTCATCGACAACGACTCCTCGTCCGACTGCGGCATCCTCGCGATCTCCCAGTTCGAGCAGCTGCCCGAGCAGTTCGGCCGGGTGGAGGCGATCTACGGCGGCCGGGCGCTGCAGGTCTCCATCGCCGCTGGCGCGACCGGCAGCGGCGAGTTCACGTACACGATCACGGACGGACGCGGCACGTCGGCACCACCGACGGCTCACGTGCGCCTGACGGTCCGGGGCATCGGCGAGGACGAACCACCGCGCCAGGTGCGCACGGGCTCGATGCGCGTCGAGCAGGGCGGCCAGTCCGACCACCAGGTGCTGGCCGACTTCGTCGACCCGGACGGCGACGACCTCCTGCTCGTCGGCGCCACCGCCGACCCGGCCGCAGGGTCCGTGCGGTTCCGCCAGGACGGCACGATGACGTTCAAGGCCGACGGGGCGTCCCTGGGCCGGACCCAGGTGACGGTCGAGGTCTCGGACGGGACCACGACCACCGAGGGGACCGTGGACGTGGACGTGCGGCCGGCGGGTTCGCTCGCGCCGCAGATCGACCCGGTCTTCGCCGTGACGTACGTCGGCCAGGCGGTGACGCTCAACCCGCTCACGGCCGTGCGCAGCTCGTCCAGCGAGCCACCGCGCCTCGCCGGTGTCGACGAGGTCGTCGGCGCGACGATCACGAGCGACCTGCAGGGCGGCACCTTTACGTTCAGCGCTGCGCGGGCGGGCACCTACTACGTCCCGTTCCTCGTCGCCGCGCCGCCGCAGCAGGCGACGGGACTCGCGCGCGTCGACGTGCTCGAGTGGCCCGACACCCCGGTGCCCCCGGTCGCCGTACGGGACAAGGCCTACCTCCCGGCGGGCGGCGAGGTGACGATCGACCCGCTCGAGAACGACTCGGACGCGGAGGGCAAGGTCCTCGTCCTGCAGTCCGTCGAGGTCCCCGAGGGCTCCGGGCTCAAGGTCGCGGTGCTCGACCACCACCTGGTGCAGATCCGCTCCGAGCGCACGCTCGACGGCCCCGTCGCGCTCAGCTACACGGTGTCCAACGGGCAGGCGTCGGCGGTCGGCGAGATCGTCGTGCAGCCCGTGCCGCCGTCGGCGACGTCTCAGCCGCCGGTCGTGGAGAACGTCGAGGTGAGCGTGCGCACCGGTGGCGTCGTCACGATCCCCGTGCTGGACACCGCGTACGACCCCGACGGCGACCGCCTGACCCTGGTGCCGGAGCTCGCCGAACCGCTGGGCGACGGAGAGGGCCTGCTGTTCGTCTCGGGTGACGTGCTGCGCTACCAGGCGCCCGACGACGCGATCACGGCCCACGCGACGTTCGCCGTCCAGGACGCGACGGGCAACGTCACGGCGGCGACCGTCACGGTGCGCGTGCACGCGTCCGACGCGAGCACCAAGGCACCCCCGCGACCGAAGAACCTCGTCGCGCGCGTCTACGAGGGCGACACGGTGCGCATCCCCGTCCCGCTCGTGGGCATCGACCCCGACGGAGACGGCGTGACCCTGCTCGGGCAGGCCTCGGCCCCCGCGCACGGCCGCGTGACCGCCACCGGTCCGGACTGGATCGAGTACCAGGCGCTGCCCGGCGAGCTCGGCACGGACACCTTCACCTATGCCGTCGAGGACTGGGTGGGGCAGCGTGCCGTCGCCGAGATCCGGGTCGGCATCGGCCCGCGACCGACCGGCGCTGCGCCCGTGGTCGCCCGCGACGACCAGGTGACCGTCAAGCCCGGCCAGCGGGTCGAGGTCCGGGTGCTGGCCAACGACATCGACTCGAGCGGCGGCGAGCTCACCCTCGCCCCGGAGCTCGACATGCCCGACGGCATCGACGCGAAGGTGGACGGCCGGCGCATCGTCGTGCACGCGCCCGACCAGCCCGGGGTCCTCCAGATCGCCTACACGGTCTCGAACGACCGAGGCGGCCACGACACCGGGGTCCTCACGGTGACGGTCGCCGACGACGCGCCCGTGCTCGCCCCGATCGCCCGCGACGTCGTCGTGCCGGCGATCGACACCATCGGTCGGACCGAGGTCTCGGTCGACGTGCTGGCCGTCGCGCAGAACCCGAGCGGGCCGCTGAGTGACCTCGACGTCTCGGTACCCGCCGCCCTCGCGGACGTCGCGCGGGTGGACTCGTCCGGCAAGGTGGTCGTCACGCTCGTCGACCACGCGCAGACGCTGGCCTACCAGCTCAGCAACAGGACGTCGACCGACGGCAAGGCGACCGCGTACGCGTTCATCACGGTCCCCGCGCTGGGCTTCTTCCGCCCGATCCCGCGGCCGAAGGCGCCGGAGCTACGTGTCGCCTCGGGGGAGCAGCTCGTCATCCCGCTGTCGGAACAGGTGCAGGTCGCGCCCGGACGCACGGCGTCGGTCGCGGACCCGCTCGGCGTGACGGCGACGAAGTCGGACGGCACCGACCCCGTCAAGGACAAGGAGACCCTGCAGTTCCGCTCGGAGGCCGGCTACGCCGGGCCTGCCTCGATCACCGTGCCGGTGACCGACGCCTCCGGGGCGGGGGACACGTCGGCGCGCACCTCGCTGATCACCCTGCAGATCACGGTGTTCGCCGTCGACGACCACCCGCCGACGTTCACGCCGTCGGTGATCGACGTCGCGCCCGGCGAGGACCCGATCCCCGTCGACCTGCGGTCGTTCACCACCGGCCCCGAGGGCGCGACGCCCGCGGAGGACCGCTACAGCTACCAGCTCACGGCCGCCGTGCCCGCCGGGTTCACGGGCGGCATCGACGACGACGGCTTCCTGCGGATCGCGGCCGACGAGACCACGCCCAAGGGCCGCACCGACAAGCTCGAGCTGCGGATCGGGTACGGGCGCACGGGCTCGCTCCCCGCGACAATCGACCTGCGCGTCATCGCGAGCACCCGCCGCACGGCCGTGGTCAACGACCGGGTGATCGAGAACGGCGTCGAGGGCCAGCAGACCACGGTGAACGTGCTGGACGACGCCTTCAACCCGTTCCCCGACTCGCCGCTGACGGTCGTCGGGGCGACGGTCGAGACGCCGGGCGCGGGCACCGCGAGCGCGACCACCAGCACCGTGAGCGTGCGCCCCGCCGTCGGGTTCATCGGCCAGATGGTCACCCGATTCCGCGTCCGCGACGTGACGGGCGACCCGGACCGCGAGGTCGAGGGCCGCATCACCGTCACGGTCCGCGGGAAGCCCGCCACGCCCACCGCGCCGCGCGTCGGCGAGGTGCGGGACCGGACGGTCGTCCTGTCGTGGGACGCGCCCGACAACCGCGGGGCGCCCATCACGGGCTACCGCGTCGTCGCGAACCCCGGCAACATCGTGCGCTCGTGCGCGAGCACCACCTGCACGATCGACAACCTGACCAACGACACCGAGTACACGTTCACGGTCGCGGCGCAGAACGACGTCGACTGGTCGGAGCAGAGCCCGCCGTCGGCGACCGCACGCCCCGACGCGGTGCCCAACCAGCCGTCGCCCCCGGTGCTCACCTTCGGCGACGGCAGCGTCCGGGCGACCTGGGAGCCGCCCGTGTCGACCGGTTCGCCGGTGACCAGCTACACGCTCGAGATCTCGCCGGCGCCCCTGACCGGGCCGGCGTCCGTCACGTCGACGACCACCAGCTACACGTTCCCCGGCCTGAAGAACGGGACCGCGTACACGGTGCGCGTGCGGGCGCAGAACCGGGCGCCGGAGCCGAGCGCGTGGTCGGACTCGTCGCAGCCCGAGGTGCCCGCCGGCGTCCCGGCCGCGCCGACCGACCTCGTGGCCCAACGGGTCAACACCCCACTCGGTGGGCAGATCAACGTCAGCTGGGCCGAGCCCAACGGCAACGGCGACCGCGTCGCCGGCTACGAGCTCGTGATCTCCAACGGGCCGAACGGCCGGACGGTGGCGCTGGACGCCGCGTCCACCGGCTACGCGTTCACCGACGCCGCGAACGGCCCGGCGTACCGGTTCCAGGTCCGGGCGAGGAACAAGGCCCCCGGGTGGTCCGCGCCGACGGTCACGGAGGCGTCGACGTATGGGCTGCCGAGCGCGCCGACCTCCGTGAGCGCCAGTGCAGACGCCGGTCAGGGCCGCATCCAGGTGCGCTGGTCCGGCGCCGACGGCAACGGCACGTCGATCCGCTCGTACGTGATCAAGCTTCCCGACGGATCCGAGCGGGACGTCGGCGGTTCGACGTCGTTCACCGACAGCAACCTGCGCGGCGGGAGCACGTACGCGTACCAGGTCCGCACCGTCAACGACGCGGGATCGAGCGAGTGGAGCGCGGTGGCCTCGGCGGTCGCGACGACGCCGCCGGACGCGCCGCCCGTCTCGCTCGCCGTCACGGCGAACGGCAACGGCGGTCGGCCCACGCAGATCACGATCACCCGCGGCAACGTGGGCAACGACGGCGGCGGGCAGAACCTGCAGTACACCTGGGAGCTCAGGAGCGACCGCCACGGACCCGTGTCCGGGTCGTTCTCCGGCACGACCGCGGTCGTCGACGTCACGGGCTGGGACTGGCAGTTCCGGGGAACTCAGGCAACCGCCACCGTGACGGCGAGCACGAGCGTCGGATCGACGTCGAACGCCGCGTCGATCGACGTCGTGTGGGGCCAGCCACCGAGTGCGGTCCAGGGCCTCGCCGTCGTGCCGGACAGCGCGACTGTGCCGAAGAGAATCACCGTCACCTGGGACGCGCCCGCGGACGACGGCGGCATCGGCATCGACAAGTACTCCGTGTGCTGGAAGGTGAACGGCCAGGACTCCGGGTGTGAGGACACCCGCGGAACGTCGGTGGAGCGGCGTCTGAGCGACTGGCTCAACCCCCCGGTTGCCGGCGACAAGGTGACCGCCACCGTCTCCGCGAGCAACGGTCGCGGCTCCGGCCCGAGCGCCTCGGTCGACTTCGTCTACCCCGACCCGGCGCCACCACCCACACCATGACCGACCCACGACACCACCACCTGACCGACCTCCCGAGGAGCACCACCACATGACCCCCGAGCAGAGCATCTGGTTCGCCGAGACCTTCGACGCGCTGGTCGCCAACGTCGGTCTCGCGCTCCTCGGCAAGGAGCAGTCCGTGCGCCTCGCGCTCACGGCGATGGTCGCGGAGGGCCACCTCCTGCTCGAGGACGCGCCCGGCACCGGCAAGACGTCGCTGGCCAAGGCGCTCGCCGCCACGGTGCAGGGCAGCCACCACCGGATCCAGTTCACGCCGGACCTGCTGCCGTCCGACGTGACCGGCGTGACCATCTACGACCAGAGCACCCACCGCTTCGAGTTCCACCCGGGGCCGATCTTCGCGTCCGTGGTGCTCGCCGACGAGATCAACCGCGCCTCGCCGAAGACGCAGGCCGCGCTCCTCGAGGTCATGGAGGAGGGCAACATCACGGTGGACGGCGTGACGCACCCCGTGGGTCGCCCGTTCATGGTGATCGCGACGCAGAACCCGATCGAGCAGGCCGGCACCTACCGGCTGCCCGAGGCGCAGCTGGACCGCTTCCTCATCAAGACGTCGCTGGGCTATCCAGACCGCGCCTCGACCATCGAGATCCTCGCGGGTGCGAAGGACCGGACCACGGTCCTGACGCCCCGCATCACCACGCAGGCGGTCGGCACGATGGCGGACCTGGCGCAGACCGTGCACATCGACGAGGTCGTGCTCGACTACGTGGCTCGGCTGACGGAGGCCACGCGCGACGACGCCCAGACGGCGATCGGCGCGAGCGTCCGCGGCGGGCTCGCGCTCGTCCGCACGGCCAAGGTGTGGGCGGCCGCGTCGGGCCGCGAGTACGTCATCCCAGACGACGTCAAGGAGCTGGCCCAGCCGGTGCTCGCGCACCGCCTGATCCTGGACACGGAGGCCGAGTTCGCGGGGGTCACGGCGGTCGACGTGCTCGCGCGCATCCTCGAGCAGACGGCGCCGCCGGCGCTGCGGGCGGCCTGATCGTGGGTCTTCGGGTCTCTCCGGTCGGTTGGGGAGTGGCGGTCGTCGCCCTCCTCGGCCTCGTGCTGGGCCGGTGGTTCGGCTGGCTCGAGCTCGCGGCCATCGGGGCGGCCCTCACGGCGGTGCTCGTCGTGTCGCTGGTGATGACCGCGGGCCGCGCCCGGTACGAGATCCGCCTCGACATGGCGGACCGCCGGGTCAAGGTCGGGGAGCGCGCGGTCGGGCGCGTCGAGGTGCGCAACGTCGCGCGCCGCCGGTCGCTGCCGTCGCGCGTCGAGCTTCCGGTCGGGGCCGCGGTCGCCGAGTTCTCGGTCCCGGCCCTGGCGCCCGGCGCCGAGAACGACGACCTCTTCGCCATCCCGACGGCCCGCCGCGCGGTCATCGTCGTGGGGCCGGTGCGCTCGGTGCGGGGCGACCCGTTCGGCCTCGCGCGCCGCAGCGTGCGCTGGACCCGGCCGGTGGACCTGTTCGTGCACCCGCTGCTCGTCTCGCTGGCAGGTGCGAGCTCGGGCCTGCTGCGCGACCTCGAGGGGCAGTCGACGCGGGACCTGTCCGACTCGGACCTGTCGTTCCACGCGCTGCGCGACTACGTCGCGGGCGACGACCGGCGCTACATCCACTGGCGGACCACCGCGCGCCGAGGCGCCCTCATGGTCAAGCAGTTCGAGGACACCCGCCGCACCCAGACGGCGCTGGCCCTCGCGACGGACCCGCGCGACTACGCCGACGACGACGAGTTCGAGCTCGCCGTCTCGGTCATCGCGTCGGTCGGCGTCCAGACCATCCGCGAGGAGCGTGACCTGGCCGTCCTCGCCGGCCCGGGGAGCCTGCGGGTCGAGACCCCGCCGCTGCTGCTCGACGACTGTTCCGGCATCCAGCTCGCGTCGAGCGGCGCCGGCATGGCCCTGCTGGGCCGGCGCGTGGCCCGTGAGGCGGCGGACGCGTCGGTCGCGATGCTGGTCACCGGCTCCGGCCCCTCCGACGCCGACCGACGCCTCGGCGCACGCCACGTGCCCGCCGGTACGCGCACGGTCGTCGTGCGGTGCGAGCGCGGCGCCGACGTCTCGGTCCGCACGCAGGGCTCGTTGAGCCTCGCGACGATCGGCACCCTCGACGACCTGCCCCGGCTGCTGCGGCGGGTGACCGCGTGACGGCACCTGTCCGCATCGCGAGCCGCGCCGCGGTCGACATCGCCTGCCTGGTCGGCACGCTCGCGCTGGCGCTCGTCCCGCTGCTCGCCGTCTACGGCGGCCTCGTCGCGCTGCCCGCGCTCGTCGGCGGACTCGTGCTCGGCACTGGCGTCGCCGCGCTGGGTGCGGTGCGCCGCTGGTCCGCCCTCACGGTGGTCGCGCTGGTGGTCGTCGTCTTCGTGCTCGTCGGCGGACCGCTCGCGGTGCCGTCGACGACGATCGCCGGCGTGCTGCCCACGCCGAGCACCGTCGTCGAGCTGGCCCGCGGCACCGTCACCTCCTGGAAGCAGGTGCTCACGCTCCAGCCGCCGGTCGGCTCGAGCGGGAGCCTGCTGGTCGCGATGCTGGTGCTCGCGCTGGTCGGGTCGGCCGTCGCGGTGTCCGTGGCGCTGCGCGCGCGAGGTGCCGTCGCGGCGACCGCAGCGCTGGTGCCCGTGGCCGGTGTCGTCGCCGCGATCCTGCTGGGCGTCCGCCATCCGTCGGTCCCGCCGATCGTGACGGGCACGGTCCTCGTCGTCGTCCTGCTGCCGTGGTCGTCGTGGCGCGCCGGGCTGCTGCGGGCGCGCCGCGTGGTCGCCACTGGCCTGCTCGCGACGATCGCCGTGGCCGCCGGCGTGCTGGGCGCACCCGCTGTGGCCGGCCCGACGGAGCGGTTCGTGGTCCGCGACGAGATCGTTCCGCCGTTCGACCCGCGCGCCTACCCGAGCCCGCTGTCGGCGTTCCGGGAGTTCGTGAAGAAGGACGAGGACGCCAAGCTCTTCACCGTCACCGGGCTGCCGGCGGGCGCGCGGATCCGGCTCGCGACCATGGACCGGTACGACGGCGTCGTGTGGAACGTCGCGGGCGACGGGTCCGCGCAGGCGTCGGGCGAGTTCCGCCGCGTGGGCGACACCATCGACACCACCGTCCGGGGCGAGCCCGCGCACGTCGAGGTGCAGATCGACGATCTCACCGGCGTGTGGCTGCCCACGGTGGGCCAGGCGACGTCGTTCGATGTCGCTGATTCCGCCGCGGCGGCGGGCCTGCGCTACAACGACGCGACGGGCGCGGCGGTGCTGACCGACGGCGTGCACCGGGGTCTGCGCTACGGCGTCGACGTCGTCGTCCCGCCCGTCCCCACCACCGACGAGGTGGGCAGCGCCGCGGCATCCGACATCTCGCAGCCGGAGCTGACCGGCGTGCCGGACGCCGCGACGATCACGGCCGCGGACGTTGCGCGCGACGCTGGCAACCCGGTGCAGATCGCGGAGCAGCTCTCGACCTGGCTGACCGAGCAGGGCTACTTCAGCCACGGCATCGTCGACGCCGGTGACTACGCCTCGCTCTCCGGGCACGGCGCGGACCGGATCACCTCGCTGCTGGCCGGCGACATCATGGTGGGCGACGGCGAGCAGTACGCCGCGGCGATGGCTCTGATGGCCCGGGAGATGGGCCTGCCCGCGCGGGTGGTGCTCGGGTTCGCGCCCGAGGACGCCGCTGCCGGTCCCGTCACCGTGACCGGCAAGGACATCCAGGCGTGGGTCGAGATCAACTTCC
Source organism: Cellulomonas sp. P1_C4 (assembly GCF_056406355.1). Taxonomy (NCBI): domain Bacteria; kingdom Bacillati; phylum Actinomycetota; class Actinomycetes; order Micrococcales; family Cellulomonadaceae; genus Cellulomonas; species Cellulomonas sp. P1_C4. The sequence continues at coordinate 44,811 of NZ_JBFUAI010000003.1, forward strand.
AGGGCTACGGCTGGGTGCCGTTCGACGCCACACCGCCGCCCGAGCAGACGCCGCAGGAGGACGACCAGCAGAAGCCGTCCGAGCCCGACCCGCAGGTGGTCCAGCCCCCGCCGCCGCCGCCGGCCGCGGTGACGCCGCCCGACGAGGACACGGAGCAGCCGCAGACGGACGACCCGGCCTCGGACGACGACGGCAACGCCCAGTGGCTCCGGATCGCCCGCGTCGCCGGCGTCGTCTCGATCCCGCTGATCCTTCTGGCGGCTCCGCTGCTGGTGATCGTCGGGCTCAAGGCTCGTCGTCGCCGGCGTCGGCGTCGCAGCCCGGACACGGTCGCGCAGGTCGCGGGCGGCTGGGACGAGGTGCTCGACGTCGCGCGCGACCTGCGCCGGCCGGCCGGAGCCCTGGCCACCCGCAACGAGTCCGCGCGTGCGCTGGCCGCGGCCTTCGCGGATGAGCCGCAGGGCGCACTCGTCGGCTCGCGGGTCGGGGCCCTTGCCCGCTCCGCCGACCAGGCGGTGTTCAGCGCGGGGGACCCGAGCCCGGCTCAGGCCACCGCCTACTGGTCGGACGTGGAGACCACCGTCGAGGCGATGTCGCACAGCGTCGGCTGGCGCCGACGGATGCGGGCGCGCCTCTCGACGGCCTCGCTCCGGTCCGACCGACGCCGACAGAAACGCCGCCGCAGGGACGCCTCATGACGACGGCCACCCGACCTCAGGGAGTGCACGTGCCCGACAACCGCCACCAGGTTGAGCACGCGGACCCGGCGTCGATGGGACGTCGGGCCGCGGCGACCGTGCTGGACCTCGCGCTCTGGCTCGTCGTCGGCGGCTGGCTCGTGGTCGTCGGCACCGTGCGCGGGCTCGCCGACGCCGGGCAGCCGGACACCGGGTCGCTGCTCCTCGCCCTGCTCGGCGGTGCGGCGGCCACGCTGTTCGTCGTGGGCCAGTGGATCGTGCACGCCCGGTTCGGCTGGACCGTCGGCCGGCTGGCGACGGGGATCCGCACGCTCGACGTCGAGACGCGCCGACCGATCGGCCTCGCCCGCGTGCTGCTGCGAGCCCTCGTCCTCGCGGCCGGCGCGCTGGCCCTGGGCGTTGGTCTGCTCGTCGTGCTGCTCTCGCCCCTGTTCGACCGGACGGGCCGACGCCGCGGGTGGCACGACCTCGCCGCACGGGACGAGGTGCTCGACCTGCGGTCCGCGCGCGGTCACGGGGGACCGGTGGCTCTTCCTGCGCCGCAGATCCCGGACCCCCGGCCGGCGGCTCCGGCCCGACCCGTGACGACGACCGTGCCGGGCTGGGCGGCGTCGGCCGTCGCGGGCGGCGACGGCGCCGAGCTGCTGGACGTCCTCCTCGACGAGGGACGGCCCTCCGCGCTCGTCCTGGCACCCGTCTCGCCGCAGCGCAGCGGGCCCGACCTCGACACCCGCGCGACGCCGGTGGTCCGGCAGGTCGGGCTCAGCTACGGCCTCGCGCCGGAGCTCGAGATGACCCGCCCCGCGGGGCCGCGCGACGACCTCCTCGCGCAGCCCGTCGACTCGGTCGCGGTGGACCGTGCGGTGGCCGAGCTCGAGCTCTCCGACGGTCGCCGGATCACCGTCGAGCGGACGGCGCTGGTGGGCCGCAACCCGGCGTCGGACGCGGACGTCCAGCTGGTGCGCGTGGTCGACCCCGGGCGCTCGGTGTCCAAGACGCACCTGCAGATCGGCGTCGAGCCCGGTGGCGTCTGGGTGGCGGACCGCGGCTCCACCAACGGCACCGTGGTCACCCTGCCCGACGGCGCGCAGGTGGTCTGCCGCGTCGACCAGCAGGTCCGGCTGCGCGTCGGCTCGACTGTCGTGTTCGGCGACTGTGCCCTGCGTCTGGTGCGGGCTCCCGGAACGCGCTCCACGCCCTAGCAACTAGAGTCGGAGCATGGCGGACCGGCGCCTGGCTGCACGGATGCAGCTCGTCGAGATCGAGGACGCCTCGATCACGGCTCCTCGGTCGCGCCACCCCGACGACGAGCCTCCTCCCGGGATCCCCGCCGCCAGCCACCATCCGGTGCTGCGCTGGTGGCCGCTGGCCGCGGTCGCGGTGGTCTGCCTCGTCGCGGCGACGATGCTCGCGTCCGCCCGGGACCGCGCCTTCGTCCGCCACATCGGGGCCGTCCCCGGCCTGGTGCGGCCGCTGGACGCGGCGCCCGCACCCCTGTGGGAGGTGCCGGGTCGGACGGCCAACGGTGCGGTGCTCGCTGCCGACGGAGCGCTCGTCGTCGTCGGCGAGGGCAACGATGCGTGGGACGTGACGGCGCACGACCCGACGACCGGGGACGTGCTGTGGACCGTCCCGGTCGGGCAGGCACCGCGCAGCGGGTTCGAGAGCGGCGGCGTGACGTGCCCGGCACAGGGCGCCGACGTCGGCTCGCTGGTCCTGTGCCTGGTGCCGCAACCGCGGGTCCTGTACTCCGACGACGCGTCGATCCAGGAGGAGCCACGCATCACGGTCCTGGCCCTGTCCGCCAGTGACGGCACGCGCACCGGTGGCTGGGAGATCCGCGGCGACGTCGTCGGCGTCGAGCGGGTGGACGACGACCTCGTCGTCGGCAGGCTCGCTTCGGACAACCACCTGGAGGTGCAGCGCCGCGACGGCCGGTCGGGCGCGGTCGTCTGGTCGTACAGGACGCCGGCCGACATGGCGCAGCTCCTCAGCGCCTCGATGCGCGTGCTGCCGCCGATCGTCGTGCTCGATGGCGAGTCGACGATCATCCTCGACGCCGGCGACGGTCACACCCTGGTGGCCGGCGCCCGGTTCAGCGGCCTCCAGGCCTCGGCGCTCCGTGGCCGGTTCGCGACCTGGGCGCCCGCCGGTGGCGGCCACATGCACGACGTCGACGGCGCGGAGCTCTACCGGCTGTCGGGCCTGCCCGCTCAGCTGTCGGCCGACGACGGCTCCGAGCCGGCGCGGGTGGTCGTCGACGAGGGCTCGCAGCTGGTGTCGCTCGACCTGGGCACGGGGACCGAGCAGTGGCGCACGGTGTCGATGCTCGACCCGCGCGTGCTCGTCGGCCACCGGCTCGTGGTGTCGGGCGCCGGCACGTACGGGGTGCTCGACGCCTCCGACGGCCGCGAGCTGTGGTCCGTCGACACCGGCGACGCGCTGGGGTGGGAGCCGCTCTCCGACGGCACCCTCGTCCTGGGTCCGGGCCTCTCGCCCGACGGACGGCCGGAGCTGTGGGGGCGCGCGCTCACCGACGGGGTGCGGTACTGGGCGGTCCCGCTGCCCGAGCACGTACGCCACGTCGACGCGGTGGGCGGGCACCTCGTCGTGCAGACGCCCAGCGACCTGATCGTCTACGGCTGACGCGCGGTGGCCCACGGTGGGCTGAAGGCCCCGATGCAGCTYGTCCGGCTCGACGAGGGCGAGGCCCTCCCGGACGAGCCCGCATCCGGACCCGAGCGGCTGCGTGCGTGGGCGGCCCGGCGACCTGCCCGTGCGACGTCGGCGGCCGTCGTCGCGCTGCTCGCGCTGGCCGCTGTCGTCGTGGGGGGCCCGCGGTGGGAGTCGACGCAGGAGCGGACCGCCGTGCTCGGCGAGGCGCGGTTCCCCGGCGCCGTCCGATCTCTGGACCACCAGCCTCGGGTGCGCTGGACGGCCACCGTCGACGGGTCTGTCGCGCCCCTGCTGATCGGCGACGTGATCGTCGCGACGGCCGGAGCCGCCCCGCAGGGACGGCGGATCGTGGGGCTGGACGCCGTGGCCGGCGAGCAGCGGTGGTCCGTGTCCCTGGCTGAGGTTCCGTCGCCGGAGAACGTCCTCTGCCGCTCCCTGGGCGCTGGGCTCGCGTGCGTGGTCGGCCCGGCACCGCCCACCGGCCGGAACCTGCTGGTGCCGGGGGAGGCGACCGGCGACGACGGCACCGCTGCCCTGCTGGTCCTGGACCCCGCCGACGGAACGGTGCTGTCCCGCAGCGAGATCCCCGGGTGGGTGGTGGCGACCGCGCAGGCGGGTCCTGACCTGGTGGTCGCCACGTACGCGCGGGGCATGCTCACGGTGCGCAGGGTCGACCCGGCGACGGGTGCGGCGCGGTGGGAGACCCAGCGGTGGTCCACCTTCCAGTCGGCGTCCAACGGGCGCGTGTCGTTGGTGGCGGCGGCGGGCCTGGTCCTCGCGGCGGGGAACGACGTGACCCTCCTGCTCGACGCGACGACGGGGGAGCGGCTGCCGCGGCCGAAGGGCTCGACGGTGGCTGACCAGACGCGCCTGCTCGAGGACGGCACGCTGGTGCGCACCCGGTACCGCCTGAGCGACGAGGGTGTCGACGCCGTGTCGGAGCTGTCGACCGGCCGCGGCCAGCCGTGGGCCGCGGTGCGCGGGGTGCTCGTGGCACCGGCGACGAGCGACGGGACGTCGGGCCTCGTGTTCGCGGCCGGCGGGCTGGCCGACCAGACGTCCGGCGGGCGGGTGCGGGCGTTCGACCGCGGCTCCGCCGCGCAGGTGTGGCTGGCCACGGCGCCGGCCCCGGAGGTCGCCGTCGACGCGGCCGGGCGCGTGCTGCTGCGCGGTGGCGGCGGGCTCGTCGGGCTGGACGCCGCGACCGGTGAGCAGCTCTGGGCGAGGACGTTCGGCCCCTCGATCGGGCGCGTGTTCACGGACGGTCGGCGGGTGGCGGTCGAGCACGACGCCTCCGACGGCGCGCCGGTGCTCTCCGCCGTGTCGCTCGACGACGGCGCCGCCGCCTGGGAGGTCGCGCTGCCCGTCGGCACCACCCGGGTGGTCCGACTGGGCAGTCAGCTCTATGCCGTGGGTGACGAGGCGCTGGTGGCGCTGCGATGAGACCGGGTTGCAGTGCGCCCCGCGTCTGGGGGTACGGTGACATCGTGCTCGCAGTCACCCTCCTCCTTCTTTGCCGCGACGAGGCCCTCTAGGCCGCATCCTCGTCGCGGTGTCGTGTGTGCCGGCTGACTCCCCGCCGAACCGCCCGAAGGACGAGAAGACCATGACCTACCTGGAGACGAGCGCACAGCAGCCGTCGTCGATGCCGGTGCACAAGTACCGCCCCTTCCACGAGCAGATCCGTGTCGAGCTGCCCGACCGTCGCTGGCCCGACAAGCGCGTGACCCAGGCTCCCCGCTGGTGCGCCGTCGACCTGCGGGACGGCAACCAGGCGCTGATCGAGCCGATGAACCCCGCCCGCAAGCTCGAGATGTTCGAGCTGCTGGTGCAGATGGGCTTCAAGGAGATCGAGGTGGGCTTCCCGTCCGCCTCGCAGACCGACTTCGACTTCGTGCGGATGCTCATCGAGGAGAACCGCATCCCCGACGACGTCGTCATCCAGGTGCTGACGCAGGCGCGAGAGCACCTCATCGAGCGGACGTACGAGGCGATCGCGGGCGCCAAGCAGGCGATCGTGCATCTGTACAACTCCACGTCGACCCTGCAGCGCGAGGTCGTGTTCCGCTCCGACGAGGACGGCATCGTCGACATCGCCGTCTCGGGCGCCCGGTTCTGCAAGAAGTACGAGGAGCTCGTCCCGGACACCGACGTGTACTACGAGTACTCGCCGGAGTCGTACACAGGCACCGAGCTGGAGTACGCGCTGCGCATCTGCAACGCCGTGCTCGAGGTGCTGGAGCCGACGCCGGACCGCAAGGTGATCATCAACCTGCCGGCCACGGTCGAGATGGCGACGCCCAACGTCTACGCCGACTCGATCGAGTGGATGAGCCGCAACCTGCGCTACCGCGAGAGCGTCGTGCTGTCGCTGCACCCGCACAACGACCGCGGCACCGCGGTGGCCGCCGCCGAGCTGGGCTACCTGGMCGGCGCGGACCGCATCGAGGGCTGCCTGTTCGGCAACGGCGAGCGCACCGGCAACGTCTGCCTGGTGACCCTCGGCATGAACCTGTTCAGCCAGGGCGTCGACCCGCAGCTGGACTTCTCCGACATCGACCACATCCGCCGCACCGTCGAGCGTTGCAACCAGCTACCCGTCAACGAGCGGCACCCGTACGGCGGGGACCTGGTGTTCACGGCGTTCTCCGGCTCGCACCAGGACGCGATCAAGAAGGGCCTGACCGCCCTCGAGGCGTCGGCGGAGCGCCAGGGCAAGACCGTCGACGACGTCGTGTGGGCCGTCCCGTACCTGCCGATCGACCCGAAGGACGTGGGCCGGTCGTACGAGGCGATCATTCGCGTGAACTCGCAGTCGGGTAAGGGCGGCATCTCCTACCTGATGAAGTCCGAGAAGGACCTGGACCTGCCGCGCCGGCTGCAGATCGAGTTCTCGCAGGTGGTGCAGAAGCACACCGACCAGCACGGCACCGAGGTCACGGCCGACGAGCTCTGGCACATCTTCAACGACGAGTACCTGCCGGTAGAGCCGGGCAGCCCCTTCGCGCCGTGGGGGCGGTTCTCGCTGCGCGGCACGCGAGGCACGAGCGTCGAGGACGGGCCGGACACGCTCGAGGTGGACCTCGTTGACCGTGGCGTGCCCCGCACGCTGCAGGGCTCCGGCAACGGTCCGGTCGCGGCGTTCGTCGCGGCCGTGAAGACCCTCGGGGTCGACGTGGCCGTGCTCGACTACGCCGAGCACGCGCTCTCGTCGGGCGGCGACGCCACGGCCGCCGCGTACGTGGAGTGCGCCATCGGTGACGAGATCCTGTGGGGCGTCGGCATCGACCCCTCGATCACGACCGCCTCGCTCAAGGCGATCATCTCGGCGGTCAACCGGCACGAGCGCTGACGTCGGCCGACCCGCGCCGACCTCGCCCGCTTTCCGCCCGTTCTCGGCCCCTGCTCTGCCCCGCGGCGGCGACACGCCCGCCGTCCCGGGGCGCGCGCGGCTCCCGTCGGCAACCCCGACGACGCCACGCGCCACTCGCGCCGCCGACCCTCACCCGCCTCACCGTCACCACCCTTCGACGGGAGCGGGCCGACGAGGAGTCGGCGGCGCGGGCCCGTCGACCATCTCGCACGGGTCCGGTCTACGGTGGCTGCCGTGCGCTTCCAGGTCGTCCCCGCCGCCTACGTCGTTCTCCGCCGCGACGACGAGGTCCTGCTCCAGCTGCGGCGCGGCACCGGCTACATGGACGGGCACTGGGCATGCGCGGCCGCCGGGCACGTCGAGCGGGGCGAGTCGGTGATCGCCGCCGCGATCCGCGAGGCGCGCGAGGAGCTCGGCATCGACGTCGCCGCTGCCGACCTCGTCGGGCTCACCGGCATGCATCGCACGAACGGGACCGGCGACCCGATCGACGAGCGGGTGGACTGGTTCTTCGAGTGCCGCCGATGGGTGGGCGAGCCCGCGCTCCAGGAGCCCGACAAGGCCGCCGACCTGCGCTGGTACTCCCTCGCAGCGCTGCCCCACCCCGTCGTGCCACATGAGCACGCGGTGCTGGACGCACTCGCTCACGGATCCGTTCCGGCTGTGATGACCTTCGGCTTCTGACGTCGGCCGGGGGCCACACAACCTGACCCGGATGTGGACAAACCGAGCGGATCGAACGCATGTTCGATAGACTGCCCACGTGAGATTCACTCCAGCCGACGCGACGCGCGACTCCGGCGCGATGACGCGCGACGCGATGACGCGCGACGCGATAACGCGAGGAGTGGGTGCGTGCGACGAAGACGCGTACGACGTGACCGCGTGCGACGGGTCTGCACCCGATTTCGCTGCATGCCGTGTCGTTTTGTGTGACGCACCTGACGGGCCCAGGGTCGCCGTCGACGCGAAGTCGGTCGGTGAGTCTTCGCGCGAGGCGGCCGCCCCGGATGTCGGTGCGCACCCTCGGGCTGCCGTCGACGCGGGCATGGTGGGGCGGTGGTGTCGCGAGCTCATGCGAGGACTCGACGACTCGCAAGAGCTGGCCCGCGGCGCACGGGAGTGGACGGTGTCGGACGTCGCATCGGGGAGCCCCGACGTCCGCGCGGAGGGTGCCGCCGGCCCGAGCGCGGCGCAGGTGGATCTGATCGCCGCCCTGGAGGCCCTGAAGTCCGCGGCGTGCGCGCTCCAGGCGGAGGCAGCGGTCGCGCTCGACCGTGCGGAGCGAAACCGACAGGCGCTCGAGGGCGTGCCTGCGAGGCGCCGCGGACTGGGCGTCGCCGCCCAGGTGGGCCTGGCGCGCCGCGAGTCGCCGCACCGCGGTGCGGCACTCCTCGGTGCCGCCAAGGTGTGGCTCGCCGAGATGCCGCACACGTTCTGCGCTCTACGCGCGGGGCGGCTCTCGGAGTACGGCGCGATGCTGCTCGTCCAGGAGACCGCCTGCCTGGAGGCCGAGGATCGCCGAGAGGTCGACGCCCTGCTCTGCTCCGACTTGTCGGCGTTGGAAGGGGTCGGGACGCGGCAGCTCGTGGCGTCGGCGCGCGGGCATGCGGCGCGGCTCGATCCGTCGGCGGTCGTGCGTCGCGCGCGGCGTGCCGAGTCGGAGCGCTGCGTGACCTTGCGGCCCGCCCCGGACACGATGACCTACCTCACGGCGTTGCTCCCGGTGGCGCAGGGTGTGGCGGTCTACGCCGCCCTCGGCCGTGCCGCCGACGCCGCGTTGGCACTCCCGGCAGCTGGAGCTCCACAGGACGGGGTCAGTGGCGACGGGCCAGCGTCGAAGAGCCTGGACGAGCCAGTTCGGGCGCAGCGGGGGCGCGGGCAGATCATGGCGGACACCCTCGTGGAGCTCGTCACCGGTCAGTCGAGCGCGTCGGCGGTGCCAGTCACGGTGAACCTCGTCATCAGCGACTCGGCGCTGCTGGGCGCCGGCCACGAACCCGGCCATCTGCCGGGTGGCGGCCCGGTGCCCGCGCAGGTCGCCCGTGAGCTCGTGGCCGCCGGGATCAATGCCGACGCGGCGTGGCTGCGGCGGCTCTACGCCGATCCCGGCAGTGACCTGGTCTCGATGACCTCCCGGGCGCGGTTCTACCCTGACGGGTTGGCCGAGTTCCTGCGGATCCGCGACCAGGGGATCTGTCGAACCCCGTACTGCGGGGCGCCCGTCCGACACATCGACCACATCGTCCCGGCCGCGGCCGGCGGACCGACGACCGCCGAGAACGGCGAGGGCCTCTGCGTCGCCTGCAACCTGGCGAAGGAAGCGCCCGGATGGGCCCGAAGGCCGGTCCAGCGGGCGGGGCCGGGACACGCGGTGCTGACGACGACGCCCACCGGCCACCAGTACCTGGGTCGCGCCCCGAGCCTGCCCACACCGAGCGCATCGGCAGAATTCACCGGAGCCGAAGGGCTGCGCGCGAGGCTGCCCGGCGGCGTGCCAGCCACCAGGTCGATGGCCGTCGCCAGGGCCGAACGAGACCCTGCGATGCTCGCCGGCACGTCGCGAACCGAGCGCGAGAGCGACGTGGGAGTGGCGAGGGGCCCGGCCGCGCGCGAAAGCGACCCTTGTCTGACGATCGAGGCGGGCGCGCGGGAGAGCCACCCGCGCTCGACAATCGAGGCAGGCGCGCGGGAGAGCAACCCGCGTTCGACGATCGAGGCGGTCGCGCGGGAGAGCAACCCGCGTTCGACGATCGAGGCCGTCGCGCGCGAGAGCGACTCACGTGCGGCGATCGATMGAGCCGCGCACAAGAGCGACGTGCGTTCCGTGATCGACGTGTGCTTCTCGGGGCTCGTCGCCGAGTACGGGGACTTCGCCGCCTGATCGGCGCCGGTCGCCTCCGCGCGCCGACGGGGACTGTGGGTGCCGCGGGGGACAATGAGCGGGTGAGCCTCTACCGCGATGAGGCGATCGTCCTGCGCACCCATAAGCTGGGGGAGGCCGACCGCATCGTCACCCTCCTGACCCGGTCGCACGGCAAGGTCCGTGCCGTCGGCAAGGGGGTCCGCCGCACGACGTCGCGGTTCGGGTCGCGCCTGGAGCCGTTCATGTACGTCGACCTCCAGCTGAGCACCGGCCGCAACCTCGACATCGTCACGCAGGCGGAGACGCTGGGCGCGTTCGGGCGCCGGATCTGCGAGGACTACACGCTCTACACGGCCGGCACGGTGATGCTGGAGACCGCGGACCGGCTGGTCGAGGCGGAGCACGAGCCGTCTCTGCAGCAGTACTGGCTGCTGGTCGGCGCGGTGAAGGCGCTGGCGTACCGCGACCACGCGCCCGGCCTCGTGCTCGACTCCTACCTGCTCCGGGCGCTGGCCGTGGCGGGCTGGGCGCCCAGCTTCACCGACTGCGCGCGCTGCGGCGAGCCAGGTCCGCACTCCGCGTTCGCCGTGGCGTCGGGCGGGGCCGTGTGCCGGGCGTGCAGGCCGCCGGGAGCGGCGGCTCCGGCGCCCGAGACGTTCGAGCTGCTGGCGGCACTGCTTGCGGGAGACTGGTCCGTCGCCGACGCCAGCGCCGAGCGGCACCGCGGTGAGGGCAACGGCCTGGTCGCCGCGTTCTGCCAGTTCCACCTCGAGCGCCAGCTGCGCTCGCTCCCGATGGTCGAGAGGGTCTGAATGCCGGTCCCACCCCCGCCGCACCCCAGCGGCGAACGCGCTCCTGCGATCCCGAAGGAGTTCGTGCCTCGGCACGTGGCCGTCGTCATGGACGGCAACGGCCGGTGGGCCAACGCCCGCGGGCTGCCGCGCACGGCCGGGCACGCCGCCGGAGAGGCGTCGCTGCTCGACGTCGTCGCGGGGGCCATCGAGGTCGGCGTCGAGTACGTGTCGGCGTACGCGTTCTCCACGGAGAACTGGTCGCGGTCGCCCGACGAGGTGCGCTTCCTCATGGGCTTCAACCGGGACGTGCTGCGGCGTCGGCGAGACCTCATGAACTCGTGGGGGGTGCGGGTGCGCTGGGCCGGTCGGCGGCCGAAGCTGTGGCGCTCGGTGATCAACGAGCTCGAGACGGCCGAGGAGCTGACCAGGAACAACTCCACGGTGACCCTGACCATGTGCGTGAACTACGGCGGTCGGGCCGAGATCGCCGACGCCGCGCAGGCCATCGCTCGCGAGGTCGCGGCGGGCCGGGTGAAGCCGGACAAGGTCAACGAGAAGCTCTTCGCGCGCTACCTCGACGAGCCAGATCTGCCCGACGTCGACCTGTTCCTGCGGTCGTCGGGGGAGCAGCGGACGTCGAACTTCATGATCTGGCAGGCGGCCTACGCCGAGCTGGTGTTCCTGGACGAGCCGTGGCCCGACGTCGACCGCCGGCACCTGTGGCGGGCGGTCGAGACCTACGCCCGACGGGACCGCCGGTACGGCGGAGCGGTGGACAAGCCGGGTCAGACCTCGGCCTGAGCGGGGACGTCAACCGAACGGCGCGCCCGGCGCAGCAGACGCCGGCGCACGAGCCACACGATCCCGGCGACGAGCACGACGGCCGCGCCGAGCAGCGCCCACGGCGACTGCGCGAACAGTGCCAGCGCGCCCCACACCGCACCGAACCCGACGGTCGCCCACACCACGGCCCAGACGAGCGCGCCCGGGATCGAGGCGAGGGTGAAGCGCAGGTAGGGCATCTTGATGAGCCCGGCCGAGGCGAAGATCGCCGTCTGCAACCCGATGGTCATGTAGGCGAGGGTGACGGCGATCGCGCCCCACCGGCGGACCAGGTCGAGCCCCCGCTGCGCGGTGCGCGTGTCCGTCCACGCCTCGAGGCGCATCATCGTGGCGTGCCACCAGCCGGGTGCGCCCTCGGTCTCGTGCACGGCCTGCGCGCCCCGCACGACCCCTCGGCCTGCCCAGTAGGTGGCGTGCGAGCGGGCGAAGACGATGGCGAAGAGCACGACGACGGCGATGCCGAGGGAGGCGCCTCCCAGGCCGTACGCGTCGCGGACGTCGGTCACGGGCCCGATTCTACGGCTTGGGTGAGGTAGTCCTTACCTCGAGATCGTCGTGCACGTCATCCACCAGCAGCACGTCGTCGACCATGTCCGGGTGCGGGTCGCTCGGGGGCTGCGGGCGTGAGAAGAGCGGCCGCAGGCTCGCCGCGACGGCATAGACCAGGATGGCGAGCACGACGATGGTGGCGCCGGGTGGGATGTCCTGCCAGTAGGTGAGCACTAGCCCGACCACGCTGACGACGACGCCGATGACGCTGGCCAGCGTCATGGTCCTGCCGAACGAGCGCGCGAACAGCTGGGCGATCGCCACGGGCACGATCATCAGCGCGCTGACCAGCAGCAGGCCGACGACGCGCATCGCGATCGTCACCGTGAGGGCGGCGATGACGGCGACGATCATCGACAGGAAGCGCACGGGCAACCCGCTGGCCCGCGCGAACTCCTCGTCGTGGCTGACGGCGAACAGGGCGGTCCGCAGGCCGATGCCGACGGTGAGCACCAGCGCGGCGAGCCCCGCGGTCCACCACAGGTCGGTGGTCGAGACGGTGGAGATGGAGCCGAACAGGTAGCTGATGAGGTTGGCGTTGGTGCCGCCGGCCACCTTGATGAGCAGCACGCCGCCCGCGATGCCGCCGTAGAACATCAGGGCGAGGGCCAGGTCGCCGCTGGTGCGTCCACGCTCGCGCACGAGCTCGATGATGACGGAGCCGACGATGGCGGCGATGACCGCGCCGGGCACGGCGAGCGCGTCCTGCGGCACCAGCCCGGCCCAGCTGCCGACGAGCCAGCCGAGCGCCACGCCGGTGAGGGCGACGTGCCCGATGCCGTCGCCCATGAGGGCCATCCGGCGCTGCACGAGGAAGGTGCCGACGACGGGCGCGCATGCGCCGACGAGGATGGCGGCGATGAGCGCCCGCTGCATGAGCGGCGAGCTGAGCAGCTCGACCACCTGGTCCCACGCGGTCACGGGTTCACCTCCACCGACAGGGACGGCCCGGAGCGCGGCGGCTCGGGATCGGGGTGCGCGTGCGTGTGGTCGTGCCACTCCCCGGCGTGCTCGTCGCKGGCGCGGGGCGGGGCGCCGTCGTGCGCGACGCGGCCGTGCCGCAGCACGATCGCGCGGTCGATGAGCGGCGCGAACGGACCCAGCTCGTGCAGGATCACCACGACCGTGGTGCCGGCGTCGTGCAGGCGGCTGATCGTGTCCACGAACGTCGCCTGCGTGGGGATGTCGATGCCCGACGTCGGCTCGTCCAGCACGAGCAGGTCGGGGTCGCGGACCAGCGCCCGGGCGATGAGCACGCGCTGCTGCTGGCCGCCGGACATCTCGTGCACCCGTTGGAACGCCCGGTCGCCCAGCCCGACGTCGGCGAGCGCCGCCATGGCGCGTCCACGGTGCCCGCGCGGGGGACGCAGAGAGCGGCCGTGCAGGAGCCCGGACGTCACCACCTCGTAGGCGGTCGCGGGGACGCCCGCGGCAGCGGGGAGCCTCTGCGGCACGTAGCCGATGCGGTTCCACGGTGCGGTGGGTCCGAGATCGATGCCGAACAGCTGCACGCGGCCCGCGGTGCGGGGGATGACGCCGAGCAGGGTGCGCACGAGCGTCGACTTGCCCGACCCGTTGGCGCCGAGCAGGGCGAGCACCTCGCCGGTGGGGACCGTGAGGTCGATGCCGTCGAGGATCGGCTGGCCGCCCAGGGTCACGCCGAGGCCGGTCGCCTCGATCACGGGGGTGCTCACGAGCAGGACAATGCCATGCGGAGGGCGTCGAGGTTGCGCTCGGCGATGGAGAAGTAGTCGTCGGCGGGGTCCGCGAGACCCTCGATCGGGTCCAGCACCGCGCTCTCGATGCCCAGGTCGTTGGCCAGCGTCTCCGAGACCTTCGGGCTGACCAGGCTCTCGAAGAAGATCGTGCTGACGTCCTGGTCGCGCACGATCTTCTCGACCGCGGMGAGGMGCGCGGGAGACGGCTCGGCCTCGGGATCGACACCGGAGATGCCGACCTGGTCGAGGTCGTACCGGTCCGCTAGGTAGCCGAACGCCTGGTGCGCGGTGACGAAGGTGCGCGTCTCGCACGTGGTCAGGCCCGTGGCGTAGGCCGCGTCGAGGTCCTCGAGCTTCTGGTTCAGCGCCGCGGCGTTCGCGGCATACGTCTCCGCGCCCGCCGGGTCGATCGCGCCGAGCTCCGACGCGACGTCGTCGACGACCGACGGCAGCCTGCTGGGGTCGAGCCAGAAGTGCGGGTCGAGGGCGCCGTGGTCGTGGTCCTTGTGACCACGCTCCTCCGCCGGCGTCATCAAGGTCGTGTCGTTCGCGGCGTCCACCACGTGCGCGGGGGAGGTCTGGGCCACGGCGTCGTCGACGGCTGCCTGGAATCCCGACAGGTAGACGACGAGGTCGGCCCRGTCGATGCGCGAGACCTGCGCGGGGGACAGCTCCACGTCGTGCGGCTCGGCACCGGGGGGCGTCAGCGAGCGCACGGTCACCCGGTCGCCGCCCACCTGCTCGGTGATGAACTGCAGCGGGTAGAACGACGCCATCACGTCGAGGGTGCCCTCGGCGACGCCGGGATCGTCCGCGCAGCCGGCCAGCAGCAGTGGGACGAGCGCCAGCGGCGCGAGCACCCGCCGTCGGCGTCGCGGAATGATGGACATGACGATCATTCTCAGTTGGGCGAGAACCGTTGTCAAAACGGTCCCGGCCGCCGACGGGTAGCCTGGGCAGCGCCTTGTGCCCCACCGCGACGATCGGCGTCGCGGTCCACCCGCCCGCGACACCCAGCCGCGGGCGCCACCACCCTGGAGTGATCGATCGTGGCTGCACCCTCCCGCCTGGATTCCGTCGTCTCCCTCGCCAAGCGGCGCGGGTTCGTCTTCCCGAGCGGTGAGATCTACGGCGGTACCCGGTCCGCGTGGGACTACGGACCGCTGGGCGTCGAGCTCAAGGAGAACATCAAGCGTCAGTGGTGGCGCACGATGGTGACCAGCCGCGACGACATCGTCGGCCTCGACTCGTCGGTGATCCTGCCCCGGCAGGTCTGGGTCGCGTCCGGCCACGTCGGCGTCTTCACCGACCCGCTGACGGAGTGCCTGAACTGCCACAAGCGGTTCCGCGAGGACCACATGCTCGAGGAGTTCGAGGAGAAGAAGGGTCGCGCGCCCGAGAACGGCCTGGCCGACATCGCGTGCCCGAACTGCGGCACCCGCGGCCAGTGGACCGAGCCCCGCGACTTCAACATGATGCTCAAGACCTACCTCGGCCCGGTCGAGGACGAGTCCGGCCTGCACTACCTGCGGCCCGAGACCGCCCAGGGCATCTTCGTGAACTTCAAGAACGTCTACTCGACCGCGCGCATGCGCCCGCCGTTCGGCATCGGTCAGATCGGCAAGTCGTTCCGCAACGAGATCACGCCGGGCAACTTCATCTTCCGCACGCGCGAGTTCGAGCAGATGGAGATGGAGTTCTTCGTCGAGCCCGGCACGGACGAGACCTGGCACCAGTACTGGATCGACCAGCGCACGGACTGGTACGTGGACCTGGGCATCTCGCGCGACAACCTGCGCCACTTCGAGCACCCGCAGGAGAAGCTGTCGCACTACTCGAAGCGGACCGTCGACATCGAGTACCGCTTCGGCTTCCAGGGCAGCGAGTGGGGCGAGCTCGAGGGCATCGCCAACCGCACCGACTTCGACCTCAAGACGCACAGCGAGCACTCGGGCCAGGACCTGTCGTTCTTCGACCAGGCCAAGAACGAGCGCTACATCCCGTACGTCATCGAGCCGGCGGCCGGCCTGACCCGCTCGCTCATGGCGTTCCTGGTCGAGTCCTACTACGAGGACGAGGCGCCCAACACCAAGGGCGGCGTCGACACCCGCACGGTGCTCAAGCTCGACCCGCGCCTGGCGCCGGTCAAGGCCGCGGTCCTGCCGCTGTCCCGCAACGAGTCTCTGTCGCCCAAGGCGCGCGACCTGTCCGCCGAGCTCCGCAAGAACTGGAACGTCGAGTTCGACGACGCCGGCGCGATCGGCCGCCGCTACCKCCGCCAGGACGAGATCGGCACGCCGTTCTGCATCACGGTCGACTTCGACACGCTCGACGACCAGGCCGTCACCATCCGGCACCGTGACGACATGACGCAGGAGCGCGTGGCCCTGGACAAGGTCACCGGCTACCTCGCGCAGCACCTCGTCGGCGCCTGACCGCACGCGATTCGAGACGCCCGTCCCGTTCGCGGGGCGGGCGTCGTCGTCTCCGCATGACATCCGTCATGCCTGGCTCGTGACGTGCGACGGGGGAGCGGCGCCCGGTCGCCCGTCAGGATCGAGCCATGACCTTCACCGACACCCTTCCCACGCCGGCCCCGGCCGGCTCGGGACCGCTGGCGATCGAGCTGCGCGGTCTGCACAAGTCCTTCGGCACCGTGCGTGCCGTCGATGGGATCGACCTGGCGGTCACGCCGGGTGAGGTCGTCGCTTTCCTCGGCCCCAACGGCGCCGGCAAGACGACCACGATCGACATGCTGCTCGGCCTGGCCCAGCCCGACCAGGGTTCGGTGTCGGTGCTCGGGCTCGACCCCAGCCGCGCGATCGCCGAGGGCCGGGTCTCGGCCGTCATGCAGACCGGCGGCCTCCTCAAGGACCTCACGGTGGGCGAGACGGTCGAGCTCACGGCGTCGTTCTTCCGGTCGTCGCGGTCCGCGAGCGAGGTGCTCGGGCGGGCCGGCATCGCCGACATCGCCGACCGCAAGGTGGGCAAGTGCTCCGGCGGCCAGCAGCAGCGGCTCCGGTTCGCGCTCGCGCTGCTGCCCGACCCGGACGTCCTGGTCCTCGACGAGCCGACGACCGGTATGGACGTCGAGGGGCGCCGCGACTTCTGGACCGCGCTGCGTGCCGACGCCTCGCGCGGCCGGACGATCCTGTTCGCGACGCACTACCTCGAGGAGGCCGACGCCTACGCCGACCGGATCGTGCTGGTCAGCCACGGCCGGATCGTCGCCGACGGGTCCGCCGCGCAGGTGAAGAACATGGCCTCGGGCCGGCTGGTCACGGCCACCCTGCCTGAGATGACGGCCGCGGAGCACACCGCCCTGCAGGCCATCCCCGGCGTGCAGTCCGTCGAGCAGCGCCGCGACCGCATCCTCGTGCACACGTCGGACTCCGACGGCGTCGCACGCCACCTGCTCACCGCCACCGCGGCGAGCGACGTCGAGATCACCGCCCGCGGGCTCGAGGACGCGTTCCTCGCCCTCACCGGCGACACCAAGGGGAGTGCAGCATGAGCGCCGCCGCCGCGACCGTCTCCGCCGTCACGACAAAGGATCGGACACCCCGCACGGGGCTGGTCAACGGCCCGTTCCTGTCCATCGAGCTGCGCCGCCTGGTGCGCAACCGGCGCACGGTGATCTTCACGCTGATCATGCCGCCGGCGTTCTTTCTCATCTTCGGAACGGCCGACGCCTACAAGACCCAGTCCGTCGGCAACGGCAACGTCACCGCCTTCATCATGGTCTCGATGGCGCTCTACGGCGCGATGCTGGCCACCACGAGCGGCGGCGCGAGCGTGTCCGTCGAGCGCTCGCAGGGGTGGACGCGCCAGCTGCGGCTCACGCCCTTGCGCCCGGCGACGTACGTCTTCACCAAGGTGGCGGTCGCCATGGTGATGGGGCTCGCGGCGGTCGTCGTCGTCGCGGCCGTGGGGCTGCTCAGTGGAGCGACGGGTGACACAGGCGCGCTCGTCGCGTCCCTGGGGCTCGCCTGGCTCGGGTCCGTGGTCTTCGCCGCCTTCGGCCTCTTCATGGGCTACCTGCTGCCCGCCGAGAACGTCATGCAGATCCTGGGTCCCGTGCTCGCGCTGCTGGCCTTCGCGGGCGGCCTGTTCGTCCCGCTCGGCGACGGCCTGTTCGCGGACATCGCCAAGGTGGTCCCCACCTACGGCCTGGCGGAGATCGTCCGGGCGCCGCTCACCGGTGAGACGCCCAGCATCTGGGCCGTGATCAACGTGGTCGGCTGGGCGGCGGTGTTCGTCGGCGGAGCGGCGTGGCGGTTCCGCCGCGACACGGCGCGCGTGTGACCAGCAGCTCCGTCGGCCCGACCGGCCACCGCCCGGATACCGTGGACGCTGTGACCAGCAGCGAGGTTCCGGGCGGCGGCCGGTCGGCGCCGCGCTGGGGCGGCCGCGAGGCGTTCATCGGCGACGACGGACCGTTCCGCCCGCGGACGCGGCGGGTCATGCGCGTCGTCGGCCCGGTCATGGGGATCGTCTGGGCGGTCTTCCTGCTCCAGCCGTGGCAGGCCGCGTGGGACGCGCCGCACGGCGTCGAGCGGACGCTGTCGCTGCTCGCCATCGCGGGGCTGGCCGTGAGCTTCGGCTGGGTGGTACTGACCCGCGCGGGACCGCACGGCAGCCGCTTGCCCGACCCGCGCTCCTGGTTCGTGCTCCTCCAGCAGGTGGTCCTCGTCGCGATCGCCTGCATGGCCGCCGACGAGCAGGGCCTGGTCGGCCTCGTCTTCGTCTGCGTGTCCGCGATCTTCCTGCTGCGCGACCCGCGCGCGCTGCTGGTCGCGGTGTTCTCGACCGTTGTCATCCTTGTCGTCCCCCGGCTCGTGCCCGGCTGGGACACCATCGACGACCTGGTCATCTCGGTGATCCTGGCCTCCGTCGCCGTGTACGGCTTCACGCAGCTGGTCCTGCGCAACCGGCAGCTGGCGCTCGCGCAGGACGAGGTCGCCGTGCTTGCCGTCGAGCGGGAGAGGGAGCGCATCGCGCGCGACATGCACGACATCCTCGGGCACAGCCTGACCGTGATCGCGGTCAAGGCGGAGCTCGCCGGCAAGATGTTCGACGTCGACGTCGAGCGCGCGCGCGCCGAGATCGCCGAGGTGCAGGGCCTGGCGCGGGCCGCGCTCGCGGACGTGCGCGGCATGGTCTCGGCCACCCGCGCGGTCACGCTGGCCGGCGAGCTGGCCGGCGCGCGGCAGGCGTTCGACTCGGCGGGCGTCGAGGCCGACGTCCCGGGCACCGTCGACCAGGTGCCCGACGACCTCCGCGAGCTGTTCGCCTGGGCGCTGCGCGAGGGGACGACGAACGTGCTGCGGCATGCTGCGGCGTCGCGGGTGCGGGTGACCATGACGTCCGACACGCTCGTCGTCGACGACGACGGGTACGGGCCCGCGAACACCGAGGTGGTGCCCGGCAACGGGCTGCGCGGGCTCTCGGAGCGCGCGAGGCAGGTCGGGGCGCACGTCGAGGTCTCCGCGAGCCCGCTGGGCGGCTACCAGCTCCTGGTCACGACGAAGAACGGCGCCCGATGATCCGCCTGCTCCTGGCCGACGACCAGGCCCTCGTCCGCGGAGCCCTCGCCGCCCTGCTCGACCTGGAGTCGGACCTCACGGTGGTCGCGCAGGTGGGCCGGGGCGACGAGGTGCTCCACGCCGCCCGGCAGAACGCCGCCGACGTCGCGCTGCTCGACGTCGAGATGCCCGGCATGGACGGGATCGCCGCCGCCGCGGAGCTCAAGGCGCGCTACCCGGCGTGCCGCTCGCTCATCGTCACCACGTTCGGGCGCCCCGGCTACGTGCGCCACGCGCTCGATGCCGGGGCCAGCGGGTTCGTCGTCAAGGACACCCCGGCGGAGCAGCTCGCCGACGCCGTCCGCCGCGTGCACCGCGGCCTGCGCGTGATCGACCCGGACCTCGCGGTGGAGTCCCTGACGGTCGGCGCCAACCCGCTGACCGAGCGCGAGCGCGCCGTGCTCGTCGTCGCCGCGACCGGCGGGACCGTCGCCGACATCGCCCGCGAGACCTTCCTGTCCGAGGGGACGGTGCGCAACTACCTGTCGGCGGCCATGGGCAAGACCGGCGGACGCACGCGCGCCGAGGCCGCCCGGCTGGCGCAGGAGAACGGCTGGTTGCTGGGCTGATCCTGCAGTGGGGGACAATGGGGGCATGACCCTGACGACTCCTGCGGTTCCGGCGCGCTCCGGCGCCGTGCTCCCGCCGTTGCGCATCGGGCCCCTGACCATCGACACCCCGGTGGTCCTGGCGCCCATGGCGGGGGTCACGAACGCCGCATTCCGCCGCCTGTGCCGCGAGTCCGGCGCCGGGCTGTACGTCGCCGAGATGGTCACGTCCCGCGCCCTGGTCGAGCGCGGCGAGGAGTCGATGCGGATCATCTCGCACGAGCCCGACGAGCGTCCGCGGTCCGTCCAGGTGTACGGCGTCGACCCCGCGACCGTCGGTGCCGCGGTCCGCCTCATTGCCTCCGAGGACCGCGCCGACCACGTCGACCTCAACTTCGGCTGCCCGGTGCCCAAGGTCACGCGCCGCGGCGGGGGAGCGGTGCTGCCCTGGAAGCGGGACCTGTTCCGCAACATCGTCACGGCCGCGGTCGACGCCGCGAGCCCGTACGGCGTCCCGGTCACCGTGAAGATGCGCAAGGGCATCGACGACGACCACCTGACGTACCTCGAGGCCGGCCTCGTTGCGCAGGAGGTCGGCGTCGCGGCCGTCGCGCTGCACGCCCGCACGGCCGCCGACTACTACTCCGGCACGGCCGACTGGGACGCGATCGCCCAGCTCAAGCAGGCGGTCACCGACATCCCGGTGCTGGGCAACGGCGACATCTGGTCCGCTGAGGACGCCCTGGAGATGGTCGCGCAGACCGGCTGCGACGGGGTGGTCGTCGGCCGCGGCTGTCAGGGCCGCCCGTGGCTGTTCGCCGACCTCGCCGCCGCGTTCGCCGGCTCCGACGAGCGCATCAAGCCGGGCCTCGGGTACGTCGCGACGATCGTCCGGCGGCACGCGGAGCTGATGGTCGAGCACTTCGGCGACGAGGGCAAGGCGCTGCGCGAGATGCGCAAGCACATGGCCTGGTACTTCAAGGGCTACGTCGTCGGCGGGGAGACCCGGGCCGCCCTCGGGCTGGTGTCGACGATGGCGGAGCTCGACGAGCGTCTCGCACGCCTCGACCTCGAGCAGGGCTACCCGGGCGCCGGCGCCGAGGGTCAGCGCGGCCGCGCCGGATCGCCGAAGCGCCCGCTGCTGCCGTACGGCTGGCTGGACTCACGCGACCTGTCCGAGGAGTTCGCCAAGGCCCTGCACGAGGCCGAGCTGAGCGTCTCCGGCGGCTGACGCCTCAGACGCGCCGGACGGCCACACCCACTCGGTCGAGGGCCGCGGGCGTGGCGGACGGTGCCCCCAGGTCGGGGGTCGTCACGGCGAGCGCGCCGGCGGCCGACGCGCGCGCGAGCGCCCGCTCGACGGCCAGACCRTCGAGCACGCCGCTGAGCAGTCCCGCGAGGAACGCGTCGCCCGCACCGTTGGTGTCGACGACCTCGGCCACCGGTGCGGCCGGCACCTCGATCCAGCCGTCCGCGTCGAGCGCGAGCGCACCGGCGGCGCCGTTGGTGCACACCGCGAGCCGGCACCCGCGGGCGACCGCGTCGGCGAGGTAGGCGCGGGGGTCGGCCAGCCTCGCTGCGCTGACCAGCAGCACGTCCGCGGCCGCGACGAAGTCGCGCGGGTAGTCGGCCACGCCGTCGTCGTCGTGGACGTCGCACCACACGGGTACGCCTGCGGCCCGGGCGGCGGGCAGGAGCGGGCGGCTGTGGTCGGCGAGGTCGAGGACGGCGGCGTCGACGCTGTCGAGCGAGGGCAGGCGACTGGGTCCCGGGGACGGCAGCTCCAGGTAGATCGACACGCGGGAGCCGTCGTCGGCCATGAGGTTGACGTGCCGCTCCGTGCGTTCCGCGCCCTGCGCGACGAGCGAGATCCGCGGGTGGGTGAGCGCGGCCAGCACCAGTCCTCCCTCCCGGTCGTCGCCGAGCGCGGTCCGCAGCGTGACGTCGACGCCGAGCGCGGCCAGCGTGAGCGCCTTGCCCGCCGACGTCCCGCCGAGGCCGTCGTGGTGGCCGCTTGCGAAGAGCGTCTGCGAGCGGGGCTCGGGCAGGGCCGCGAGCCGGACGAGGGTGTTCCAGGAGGCGGGACCGTTGACGAGGACGCGAGGCACGGCGACCACCTTAGGAGCGACGCGGTGGCGCCGACCGTGACGGCGCACCGGGAGTCTCGAGGTCCGACGTGTGCTGGTGGGAACCGCCGGCACGTTCTAGGGTGTGGCGTCCTGCAAGTTGCTGCAAGGAGTTGCAGCCTCACCCGGTGGTGACGATGACGCACCTGACCGCCCGCGCGACCGCCCTGGTCGGCGCCCTGCTGCTCCTCGCGGCGTGCAGCGGCACGCCCGAGCCGTCGGCCACGCCGCCCGGCGGCGGCGGCCACGACGTCGGCGTCGAGATGTTCCAGTGGACCTGGGACGCGATCGCGACGGAGTGCACGGACCACCTCGGCCCGGCCGGCTACGCGTGGGTGCTCACGAGCCCGCCGCAGGAGCACATCCTGGGCGAGCAGTGGTGGACGGCGTACCAGCCGGTGAGCTACCGGGTGGAGTCCCGACTGGGCACCCGCGAGCAGTACGCCGCGATGGTGCGGACGTGCCACGACGCCGGCGTGGACGTGTGGGCCGACGCGGTGGTCAACCACATGACCGGCCAGGACGTCCCCGGCACCGGGTGGGCGGGCTCGTCGTACGCGCACTACGACTACCCCGGGATCTACACCGACGCCGACTTCCACCATTGCGGCCTGACGGCCAACGACGACATCGTCGACTACAACAACGCCACGCAGGTGCAGACGTGCGAGCTGGTCAACCTCGCCGACCTGGCCACCGAGACCGACCACGTGCGCTCGACGATCGTCGCCTACCTGCAGGACCTGCTCTCGCTGGGCGTCGACGGCTTCCGCATCGACGCGGCCAAGCACATGGCGGCGGACGACATCGCGGCGATCGTGTCCGAGCTGCCGGAGGGCACCGGCATCGCGCAGGAGGTCATCCGGGGCAGCGGCGAGCCCGTCACGCCCGAGCAGTACACCGACAACGGCCAGGTCTACGAGTTCGCCTGGGGCAAGGACCTCCAGGGTGTGCTCGCCGGGTCGCCGGGTCTGGCGCTCGACCTGGGCACCACGTCGAGCTACCTGCCCTCCGACGACGCGGTGATCTTCGTCGACAACCACGACACCGAGCGCAACGGCTCGACGCTCAGCTACGCCGACGGTGCGCAGTACGCGCTGGCCAACGTGCTCATGCTCGCGAGCACCTACGGCACGCCTGCCGTCTACACGGGCTACGCCTTCTCCGACCGCGACGCCGGTGCAGCGCAGGACGCGGACGGCCGCGTGCTGGACGCCGCGTGCGGAGACGCGCCCGGTCCTGACGCCGACCTGGCGGACGGCGACTGGGTCTGCCAGCACCGCTGGCCCGCGATCCAGGGCATGGTCGGGTGGCGCAACGTCGTCGGCGACGCGCCGCAGGTCGACGCCTGGTCCGAGGGCGACGCGGTCGCGCTGGGCCGCGGCGAGCGCGGCTTCGTCGTGGTCAACACCGGCGACGACGAGCTGCGCACGACGCTGACCACGAGCCTCCCGGACGGCGACTACTGCGACGTGCTGTCGGCGGGCGACTGCGTGGCGTCGACGATCAAGGACGGTCGCCTCTCGGTCACAGTCCCGCCGCAGACGGCCCAGGCCTGGGACGTCGCCCACCGCTCCTGACGCAGGAACGGCCCCGCCGTGGCGGGGCCGTTCTCGCAGGTCAGGCGGTGTAGCGGGCCCAGACGGTGGCGTCCGAGGGCACCAGCACCGAGCCGTCGGCCTCGACCGCGGGGTCGATCGACGCGAGCAGCACCTCGGCGCCGGCGGGCAGCGCGACGGGGGCGGAGCCTAGGTTGGCGACGACGAGCACGTCGCGGTTCACGAACGCGATGACGTCGTCACCCAGCCCGTGCAGCCAGTCCATGCCGCCGGACCCCAGGTCCGACTCCCGGCGCAGCCCCAGTGCCGCCCGGTAGGTCTCGTACGTCGACCCCGCGACGCCGCGCTGCGCATCCAGGGCGTACGACGCCCAGGTGGCGGGCTGCGGCAGCCAGGTCACGCCGGTGGGGGAGAAGCCGAACCCGGCCTCGTCCGACGACCACGGCAGAGGCACCCGGCAGCCGTCGCGGCCGCGCTCGGCGCCGCCGGTCCGGAAGAACGCTGGGTCCTGGCGCAGGTCGTCGTCGAGCGCGGTGTGGTCGGGCAGTCCGAGCTCCTCGCCCTGGTACAGGTACGCGGACCCGGGCAGGCCGAGCATGAGCAGCGACGCGCAGCGGGCGCGGCGCAGGCCGAGGGCCTCGTCGGGCTGCTCGTCGCCGTGCCCGATGCCGTTCGGCCGCGAGCCGGGCTCGGCCAGGCCCAGGCGGGACGGGTGTCGGACGACGTCGTGGTTCGACAGCACCCACGTGGTGGGGGCGCCGACGACGTCCGCGGCGCGATAGGAGGCCTCGACGACCGTGCGCAGCGCCGCGGCGTCCCAGTGGGTCGCCAGGAACGCGAAGTTGAAGGCCTGCTGCATCTCGTCGGGCCGGATGTACCGGGTCAGCCGCGACAGGGGCTCCACCCAGGCCTCGGCGACGAGCGCGCGGTCGCCGTCGTACTCGGCCAGCACCCGGTTCCAGGCGCGGTAGATGTCGTGCACGCCGTCCTGGTCGAACATGGGCCCCTGATTGCCGGCGCCCGAGACGGTGTCGGTCGGCTCGACGTCGTCCGACCCCTCGATCATGGAGACGTGCCCGTCCCAGTCGGGCAGCCCGGGGGCCTTGACCATGCCGTGCGCGACGTCGATGCGGAAGCCGTCGACCCCGCGGTCGAGCCAGAACCGCAGGACGTCCTCGAACTCGGCGCGGACCTCGGGGTGCTCCCAGTCCAGGTCGGGCTGCCGGGAGTCGAACAGGTGCAGGTACCACTCGCCCGGCGTCCCGTCGGCGTTCGTGGTCCGGGTCCAGGCGGGCCCGCCGAAGATCGACTGCCAGTTGTTGGGCGGCTCGGTGCCGTCCACGCCGCGGCCGTCGCGGAACAGGTAGCGGGCACGCTCGGGCGACCCGGGGCCGGCGGCGAGCGCGGCCTGGAACCAGACGTGCTCGTCGGAGGTGTGGTTGGGCACCAGGTCGACGATCACGCGCAGGCCGAGGCGGTGGGCCTTCTCGAGCATCGCGTCGAAGTCCGCGAGCGTGCCGAACAGCGGGTCGACGTCCCGGTAGTCCGCCACGTCGTAGCCGGCGTCCGCCTGCGGGGACCGGTAGAACGGCGAGAGCCACACGGCGTCGACGCCCAGCTCGGCCAGGTGGTCCAGGCGCGAGGTCACGCCGGGCAGGTCCCCGATCCCGTCGCCGGACGCGTCCGCGAACGAGCGCGGGTAGACCTGGTAGATCACGGCATCCCGCCACCACTCGCCGTCGGGCGATCCGGCGGTGTGCACCTGGGTGCGCAGGGGTCGGGTGTCGGTCGTCGTCATGCGGGCATGCCTCACTTCGGGGTGTCTCAGAAGGGGGGAGGCGCCGTTGCCAGACGGGTGCCGGGCCTGTGCGGGCCCGGCAGAGTCCGGTCAGAGTACGGCGGGGGCCTGTGTGGTCACAGCGACCGAGGTCAGCGCGGGTGCGGCGCCCGTGGAGCCGCGCACGATGAGCTCGGGGTGGAACTTCAGCTCGGTGCGGGACGCGGGCGTCCCGTTGATCTCGCCGACCAGAGCGGACACCGCCGCGTGGCCCATCGACAGCACGGGCTGACGCACCGTGGTGAGCGGCGGGTCGGTGAACGCGATCAGCGGCGAGTCGTCGAAGCCGACCACCGACAGGTCGCCCGGCACCGACAGCCCGCGGGACCGGGCCGCGCGGATGGCTCCGAGGGCCATGAGGTCCGACCCGCAGATGATCGCGGTGTGGCCGCTGTCGAGGAGCTCGAGCGCGGCCGCCTGGCCGCCCTCGACCGTGAACAGCGTGGTGACCACGTGGCCGTCGGCCTCCGTGACGCCGAGGTGACGCTCCAGGTTGATCGCGAACTCCACCCGTTTGCGCGCGGCGGGGACGAACCGCTCGGGGCCGATGGCTAGGCCGATCGAGCGATGCCCCAGCGAGACCAGGTGCCGGAACGCGAGGTCGAGCGCCGCCGAGTCGTCCGTCGAGACCGACGGGGCGTCGACGCCCTCCGCGAACCCGTTGACCAGGACGATCGGCATCCCTCGGCTGCGGAGGCGGTGGTACCGCTCCTTGCTCGCGGTGGTGTCGGCGTGCAGCCCGGACACGAACACGATCCCGTCGACCGCATGCTCGAGCAGCATCTCGACGTACTGGTCCTCGGTGGTGCCACCGGGGGACTGCGTGCACAGCAGCGGCGTGAAGCCCCGCTCCGTGAGCATCGTCTCGATGACCTGGGCGAACGCCGGGAAGACCGGGTTCGAGAGCTCCGGCACGACGAGGCCGACGAGGCCGGCGGAACGGGTGCGCAGCTTCTCGGGTCGCTCGTACCCGAGCACGTCGAGGGCCGCCAGCACGGCCTGACGCGCCTGGGCCGACACGCCGTGCTTGCCGTTGAGAACCCGAGACACAGTGGCCGTGCTGACGCCGGCCTGCTCGGCCAGATCCGTCAGACGGGTGCGCACAGGCGGCAGCGTAGGGGACACCGGACCTCCTCGTCCGTAGCGTTCATTGAGGTCGTCACGGGTGCGTGTCGCGCAGCCGCTGGAACCGTTGCCTGAAAGTTACCGTAACGACTTGCAAGCGCTGTGGCAACGACGCTAACTTCGGCGGTATCAGGCCAGCGTCGGTGGGAATCGCCGTCAGCTGGCGCACCCACAGACACTTTTTTGGAGATGACGATGCGACGGAGCATCCCTGTCCTCGCGGCGACGCTCGGCCTCGCGCTGACGCTCACCGCGTGCTCGGGTTCTGGAGACAGCGGCGACGAGTCGTCGGCCGCCCCGAGCGAGAGCGCCTCGGCGAGCGGCACCCTGACGATGTGGGTGGACGACACCCGCATCAAGGAGATGGAGCCGGTGGTCGCGACGTTCACCGAGGAGACCGGCGTCAAGGTCGACCTCGTGCAGAAGGCGTCGGGCGACATCGGCAAGGACTTCGTCGCGCAGGTTCCGACCGGCGAGGGCCCCGACGTCATCATCTCGGCGCACGACGGCCTGGGTGAGTGGGTCAACAACGGCGTGGTCGCCCCCGTCGAGCTCGGCGACAAGGCCGGGGACTTCTCCGACTCCGCGATCGCGGGCGTGACGTACGACGGCAAGACCTACGGCACCCCCCTCTCGATCGAGAACATCGCGCTGGTGCGCAACAACGCGCTCCTCAAGGAGACCAAGGCGACGACGTTCGACGACCTCGTCACCGAGGCCAAGACCGCCGGCACCCCCTTCTCCGTGCTGATCCAGCAGGGGGACGCTTCGGACCCGTATCACCTGTACCCGCTGCAGACGTCCTTCGGCGCCCCGGTGTTCGAGCAGGCGGCGGATGGCTCTTACACCGACACTCTCGCCCTCGGCGGCGAGGCCGGTGACGCGTTCGCGGCCTACCTGGCCAAGCTCGGTCAGGAGAAGGTGCTCGACCTCTCGATCGACGGTGACAAGGCCAAGCAGGCGTTCCTCGACGGCCAGGCGCCGTACATGATCACCGGCCCGTGGAACACCTCGGCGTTCGAGGAGGCCGGGATGGACATCAGCGTGCTTCCCGTCCCGAGCGCGGGTGGCCAGCCGGCGCAGCCGTTCGTCGGCGTCCAGGGGGCTTTCATCTCGGCCAAGTCGAAGAACCCGGTCCTCGCCAACGAGCTCGTCGTCAACTACCTCTCGACCGAAGAGGCTCAGGACGCGCTCTACAAGTCGGGTGGCCGCATGCCGGCCAACTCCGCGGCGGCCGCCAAGGTGGACGACCCGATCCTCAAGGGCTTCGGCGACGCCGGTGAGACCGGTGCTCCGATGCCGGCCATCCCGGCGATGAGCACCGTCTGGGCTTTCTGGGGCGCGACGGAGGCGCAGATCATCAGCGGGCAGGCAGACCCGACCGCTGCGTGGAACACGATGACGGGCAACATCCAGGACGCCGTCGACAAGGTCTGATCGCCGAGGACGTCCCGTCGGGTCGGCTTCGCGCCTCCCGGCGGGACGTCCTTCGTGCAGCCATGCTGAACCGACGACCCTCGTAGCTGTCACCTGCGTTCCCGGAGGACCCGCATGACCGACCAGCAGATCCTGGCGCCACCGGCGCCCCCGGCCGAGCCCGGCGCCGGGTCGCCGCGTCGCTCGCGCGGCGACGGTTCCCACGCCCGCAACTTCTCGGCGGGCTTCGTCGTCAAGCTGCTCCTCGTCGCTCTCGTCGACGCCCTCGGCATCTACGGGATCCTCACGGCGGGGGCCGTGGGGTCGTGGGGGATCCTCATCTTCCTGGTGCTCGCGCTGGTGGCGGTGAACTGGGTCTACTTCTCCCGCCGTGCGGTGCCGGGCAAGTACCTGATCCCCGGTCTCCTCTTCCTGCTCGTCTACCAACTGTTCGTCATGGCCTACACCGGGTACGTGGCGTTCACGAACTACGGCGACGGGCACAACTCCACGAAGTCCGACGCGATCGAGCAGATCTCGATCCAGAACGAGACCCGCGTCGAGGGGTCGCCGACGCTCCCGCTGACCGTCGTGCAGAGTGACGGCGAGCTCGGGTTCGCCATCGTCCAGGACGGCGATGTGCAGGTCGGCACGGCGGAGGAGCCCTTCGCCCCTGTCGACGACGCCACGGTGGAGGACGAGCGCGTCACGGCCGTCCCGGGCTGGGACGTGCTGGGGTTCGCCCAGATCGCCGAGCAGCAGGACGCGATCACCGCGCTGCGGGTTCCGTTCTCCGACGATCCGTCGGAGGGGTCGGTCCGCACGCAGGACGGCTCGACCGGCTACGTCTACCAGTCGACGCTCGTCTACGACGCGGAGACGGACACGTTCACCGACTCGGCCACCGGCGAGACCTACACGCCGTCGAGCTCGGGCAACTTCACGTCGGAGTCCGGCGAGGTCCTCACGCCGGGCTGGCGGGTAGGCGTCGGTTTCGACAACTTCACGCGCGTCTTCACCGACTCGCGGCTGGCCGGGCCGTTCGCGCAGATCACCGTCTGGACGTTCGCCTTCGCGTTCCTCTCGGTGCTCACCACGTTCGCCCTCGGGTTGTTCCTCGCCATCGTGTTCAACGACTCGCGCATCCGCGGTCGCAAGGTCTACCGGTCGCTGCTGATCCTCCCGTACGCGTTCCCGGGCTTCCTGTCGGCGCTCGTGTGGCGCGGGATGCTCAACCAGCGGTTCGGGTTCATCAACGAGGTGCTGCTGGGGGGTGCTGAGATCCCCTGGTTCCAGAACCCCTGGCTGGCCAAGATCGCGATCCTCACGGTGAACCTGTGGCTGGGCTTCCCCTACATGTTCATCGTCTGCACCGGAGCGCTGCAGTCCATCCCTGCGGACACCATCGAGGCCGCGAAGATCGACGGCGCCGGGACGTGGCGCATCTTCCGGGCCATGACCCTGCCGCTCCTCATGGTGTCGGTGGCGCCGCTGCTGATCGCGTCGTTCGCCTTCAACTTCAACAACTTCACGCTGATCTACATGCTGACCGGCGGCGGACCGAACTTCGTCKGGACACCGGTCGTCGTGGGCCACACCGACATCCTCATCTCGATGGTCTACTCGGTGGCCTTCGAGAGCGGGGCCAAGCAGTACGGCCTAGCGAGCGCCCTGTCGATACTCATCTTCATCGTGGTCGGCCTCATCTCGTACTTCGGCTTCCGTCAGACCCGCAAGCTCGAGGAGATCTGAGATGGCCAGCACCGTCGTCGACCGCGACCTCGCACCCGTCGAGCGCGACCTCGCACCCCGTGGGCGTCGCTGGTGGGTCGAGGTCGGCTGGCGGCACGTCATCGGCGTCGTGATGATCGCCTTCTGCGTCTTCCCGCTCGTCTACGTGCTGTCCGCGTCGCTGAATCCCGGCGGCACGCTGACCGGCTCGAACAAGCTGTTCCGCACGCTCGACCTTGAGAACTATCGGGACCTGTTCGACGGGAACTATGGCAGCTGGTTCGTGAACTCGATGGTCGTGTGCACGGTGACCGCCATCGGCACGGTGCTCATGGGAGGTGCGGCGGCGTACGCGTTCTCACGCTTCCGGTTCCGAGGGCGCCGGGGCAGCCTGACGGGCCTGCTGATCGTGCAGATGTTCCCGCAGATGCTCGCGTTCGTCGCGATCTTCCTCGTGCTGCTCTCGATCGGCGACGTGTTCCCGCTGCTGGGCCTCAACAGCCGCCTCGGGCTCATCGCCGTCTACCTAGGAGGGGCGCTGGGCGTGAACACGTTCCTCATGTACGGGTTCTTCAACACCGTCCCGCGCGAGCTGGACGAGGCTGCCAAGATCGACGGTGCCTCGCACGCGCAGATCTTCTGGACGATCATCCTGCGACTGGTTGCGCCCATCCTCGCCGTCGTCGGGCTGTTGTCGTTCATCGGGACGTTCGGCGAGTTCATCATCGCCAAGGTCGTGCTGCAGCGACCCGAGGAGTACACGCTCGCCGTGGGTCTGTACTACTGGGGTTCGGACGAGCGGACGGCGAAGTGGGGTCTGTTCGCTGCAGGGGCCGTGCTCGCGGCGATCCCGGTCGTCCTCCTCTTCCTCTTCCTGCAGAAGTACATCGTCTCCGGCCTGACGGCGGGCTCCGTCAAGGGATGAGGCACCTCCTCGACCAGCCGCACCACGACGGGTCCGAGCTGTACGTCCGGCGCGCCACGCCGAGGCTCGGCGACGTCGTCCCGGTGCGCATCCGGGTGCCGCTCTCGGGCACGGAGCGGGCCGTGTGGCTGCGCACGGTGCGCGACGCCGAGCCGCGCATGGTGCCGACGAGGCTCGAGCGGGTCGACGCCGACGCGCGCTGGTACGTCGGCGAGGTGCCCATACACAACCCGGTGGCGGGCTACCGCGTGCTGCTGGACGAGCCGGGCGGCTACCGGTGGCTCAACGGTCGCGGCCTGCACGCGCGGGACGTGCCCGACGCCGGGGACTTCCGGCTGACCGTGCACGACCCCGCGCCGGCGTGGATGGACACGTCGGTGGTCTACCAGGTGTTCCCCGACCGGTTCGCGCGGTCCGGGAACGACCACGGGCCGCTGCCCGACTGGGCGCTGCCGGCGAGGTGGGACGACGAGCCGATCGGCGAGGGTCGCGGTGTCGCGCAGCAGTTCTTCGGGGGCGACCTCGCGGGGGTCGAGCAGCGCCTGGACCACCTGCAGCGACTGGGCGTCGACACCCTCTACCTCACGCCGGTGTTCCCGGGCCGGTCCAACCACCGCTACGACGCCAGCACGTTCGACGTCGTCGACCCGCTGCTGGGCGGTGACGAGGCCCTCGCGTCGCTCAGCCGGGCTGTGCACGGGCGCGGCATGCGGATCCTCGGCGACCTCACGACCAACCACACCGGCGCCGGCCACGAGTGGTTCGCGCGCGCCCAGGCCGACCGGGCCAGCGAGGAGGCGTCGTTCTACTACTGGACGGACGCCGAGCCGGGGTACGTCGGCTGGCTGGAGCACGCGTCGCTGCCGAAGCTCAACTACAACGCCCCGGCCCTGGCGGGCCGCATGGTCGACGGCCCGGACTCGGTGATCGGGCGCTGGCTGGTGGAGCCGTACGCGCTGGACGGCTGGCGCATCGACGTGGCCAACATGACCGGCCGGTACGCGGACGACGACCTGACGCTGCAGGTGGCCCGCACGATCCGCGCGACCATGCACTCCCTCAACCCGGAGGCGGTGCTGGTCTCGGAGCACTTCCACGACGCCGGCACGGACCTGGCGGCGGGCGGCTGGCACGCAAACATGAACTACTCGGCGTTCACGCGACCGGTGTGGACGTGGCTGGTGGACCCGGACCTCGACCTCGGGTTCCTGGGGATGCCGGTCCCGATCCCGCGCCGCGACGGCGTCTCGATGGTCGACACCATGCGCGACTTCGACTCGACCGTCCCGTGGGCGGTCACGACCCACCAGTGGAACATGCTCGGGTCGCACGACACGGCACGCCTGCGGACCGTCGTCGGCACCCGGGAGCGCGTCGAGCTGGCCGCCGGGCTGCTCTTCACCTACCCCGGAACCCCGGCCATGTTCGCGGGCGACGAGGGCGGGCTGACCGGCACCAACGGCGAGCACTCGCGTGTCGCGATGCCGTGGGACGACATCGACGCCGGTGGGGGAGCCCGCTGGGACGCCGGGACGTTCGAGATCTACCGGTCGCTCATCGCGGTGCGGCGGGGATCGCGCGCGCTGCGCGAGGGCGGGATGCGCTGGGCGGTCGTGAGCCCCGACGCGGTCGCCTACCTGCGGGAGACCGCCGACGAGCGCGTGCTCGTGCTGGTCGCGCGCGCCGCCTGGGAGGGTGCGGACCTGCCGCGGCACCTGCTCGCGCGGGGGGAGTCCCCGGAGAACCTGTACGGCGGCGGCGACCTCGGGGTGCACCCGGACCGCCTCGCGCTGCCGGGCGACGGACCGGGAGTGCAGGTCTGGCGGCTGGCGTGATCGTTACGCTGGCGACGTGACCGCATTGGACCCGGCCTGGCAGATCGAGGGAGCCCTCGACGGGTACGTCGACGCCGACCGGGCGCGCTGGGTCACCGAGGCGCCCAAGTCGCGCGAGCGGACCGCCTTCGAGCGCGACCGGGCGCGGCTGGTGCATTCCTCAGCGCTGCGGCGCCTGGGCGCCAAGACGCAGGTGCTCGGACCGTCGTCGGACGACTTCGTGCGGACCCGGCTGACCCACACGCTCGAGGTAGCGCAGGTCGGCCGGGAGATCGGCAAGGCGCTGGGCTGCGACCCGGACATCGTCGACACGGCGTGCTTGGCGCACGACCTGGGGCACCCGCCGTTCGGCCACAACGGCGAGCGTGCGCTGGCCGAGCTGGCCAAGGGCATCGGGGGGTTCGAGGGCAACGCCCAGACCCTGCGGCTGCTGACGCGGCTCGAACCCAAGGTCGTCGCTCCCGACGGCCGCGCCGTCGGCCTCAACCTCACGCGCGCGAGCCTCGACGCGTCGGTGAAGTACCCGTGGCGGCACCTGCAAGGGCCGGTCAGCGCGGCGAGCGGCAGGCCGACGCACAAGTTCGGCGTCTACGAGGACGACCTGCCGGTCTTCGAGTGGCTGCGCGAGCAGGCTCCCGAGGGTCGCAAGTGCCTCGAGGCGCAGGTCATGGACCTGGCCGACGACATCTCGTACTCGGTGCACGACGTCGAGGACGCGGTCGTCGGGGGGCGCCTCGACCTCGACGTGCTGGGCGTCCCCGTCGAGCGCGACCGCGTGGTCGAGGCCGTGCAGACCTGGTACGGCGACGCGGTGAGCGCCGACGGCCTGCAGGAGGCGATGGATCGGCTGGTGGCGGCGGACCTGTGGCGTCCCGGCTTCGACGGGTCCCGCGCCGCGCTGGCGTCGCTGAAGGACTCCACCAGCCAGCTCATCGGACGCTTCGCCAAGGCGTCGCAACTCGCGACCCGCGAGGTCTACGGCCCGGGGCCGCTGACACGCTACGGCGCCGACCTGATCGTGCCGCACGAGACGCTGGCCGAGATCCTGGTGCTCAAGGGCCTCGCGGTCGCCTACGTCATGGCGCCGCGCGAGCTCGAGCCCCTTTACCACCGGCAGCGCGAGGTGCTCGTCGACCTGGTCCACGTTTTGTCGGAGCGCGCGCCGATCGCCCTCGAGCCGCCGTTCGCGGCGGACTGGGCGGAGGCTGCCGACGACGCCGCGCGCCTGCGGGTGGTCATCGACCAGGTCGCCTCGCTCACCGACGTCTCCGCCGCCGAGCTGCACGCCCGGCTGGTCCACCCGCCCCGGCACGGCGGCCCCGCTGTGCTGGTCTAGACAGGCGGTCTCGCGCGAACACGGTCCGGTGCGTCGGCCCCGACGCCTAGACTCCTCGCGTGGCAGGACGGATCCGGCGGGAGGACGTGGAGGCGGTCCGCGAGCGTGCCCACATCGAAGAGATCGTCGGGCAGCACGTCACGCTGAGGTCCGCKGGCGTCGGGTCGATGAAGGGCCTGTGCCCGTTCCACGACGAGCGCTCGCCGTCGTTCCACGTGCGCCCCCAGGTGGGCCGGTACCACTGCTTCGGCTGCGGCGAGGGCGGCGACGTCATCGACTTCGTGCAGAAGGTCGACGGGCTCGGGTTCTCCGAGGCCGTCGAGTACCTGGCCGGCAAGGTCGGCCTGCAGCTCCGGTACGAGGAGGGCGGTGCCCCGCGGCCCGGTGAGGAACCGGGCAAGCGCCGCCGGCTCATCGAGGCTCACAAGGTGGCCGAGGAGTTCTACCGCGAGCAGCTGAGCACGCCCGCCGCCGCCGCCGGCCGGCAGTTCCTCGCCGAGCGCGGGTTCGACCGGTCGGCCGCGGCCGACTTCGGGGTCGGGTTCGCCCCACAGGGCTGGGACTCGCTCATGCGGCACCTGCGCGGTCGTGGGTTCACGGAGGCCGAGCTGACGCTCTCCGGGCTGGTCAGCCAGGGGCAGCGTGGCGTCTACGACCGGTTCCGTGGTCGTCTGGTGTGGCCCATCCGGGAGGTGACGGGGGAGACCGTCGGCTTCGGTGCCCGCCGCCTGTTCGAGGAGGACCAGGGGCCCAAGTACCTCAACACCCCCGAGACGCCGCTCTACAAGAAGTCGCAGGTGCTCTACGGCATCGACCTGGCCAAGCGCGAACTGCAGCGCGAGAAGCGCGTGGTGGTGGTCGAGGGCTACACCGACGTCATGGCGATGCACCTGTCCGGCGTCGGCACCGCGGTGGCCACCTGCGGCACGGCTTTCGGGTCCGACCACGCCCGCATCGTGCGCCGGCTGGTCGGCGACTCCGGCTCGAGCGGCGGCGTCCAGCTGGCGTCGGGCGCCTCCGTCGGCGGCGAGATCATCTTCACGTTTGACGGTGACGCCGCAGGTCAGAAGGCCGCGCTGCGTGCGTTCGGCGAGGACCAGTCGTTCTCGGCGCAGACGTTCGTCGCGGTCGAGAAGTCGGGCATGGACCCGTGCGAGCTCAGGCAGGCGAAGGGTCCCGACGCCGTCCGCGCGCTCGTCGCCGGCCGGACGCCCCTGTACGAGTTCGTCATCCGCTCGACCCTCGCCTCCTACGACCTGCGCACGGTCGAGGGGCGGATCGGCGCCCTGCGCGCGGCCGCGCCGATCGTCGCGGGCATCCGGGACGCCGCCCTGCGGCCCGAGTACACCCGGCTGCTGACGGGGTGGCTCGGCATCGACGACCAGGACTCGGTCCGCCGGGCCGTGCAGGGCGCGTCCCCGTCGACGCGCCCGACTGCCCCGCGCACCGAGCGGCCGTCGGCGGAGCCGGTGCCGGTCGCCGTCGCGCGCATGCCCGTCCCCGACCGGCGCGACCCGGTCGCGCAGATCGAGCGCACGGCCCTCGAGGTCGTGCTCCAGCGCCCGGATCTGGTGGCCGCTGACTTCGACGAGCTCCCCTCCGACGCGTTCGGTGCGCCCGCCTACCGGGCGGTGCACGAGGCGATCCGGGCGGCCGGCGGCCTGTCCGTCGCGCGTCCCCTGCTGCAGTCGTCCGGTGGGTCGACCGGGTGGGTGGGCGCCGTCATCGAGCAGGCCGCGGAGCCGGTCCGCGCGCTGGTGACCGAGCTGGCCGTCGCGCCGCTGCCCGAGGACCGGCCCGAGGCGCTCGAGGGCTACGTCAAGGGAGTGGTGCTGCGGCTGGTGGAGATCGGCTACACGCGGCACATCGCCGACCTGCGCGGGCGGCTGCAGCGGATGGACGCGGAGGCCGACCAGGCCGCCTACCAGGCCGCCTTCGCCGAGCTCGTGCAGGTCGAGGGGCAGCGCCGCAGCCTGCGGGAGAGCGCCTGACGTAGGTGAGGCTGTCCTGCATCGCCGCAGGTCAGGGCAGGCTTTGCTTCGGTGACAAGCCCGGGATCGCGTTCTAGCGTGGCCCTATGACCACCCTCTCGGCGCAGCGTCCGGCTCCCACCCTGGCGAGCCTGAACTGGTTGCGCGCGGGGGTGCTGGGGGCCAACGACGGGATCGTCTCGGTGGCCGCGACGGTGCTCGGCGTGGCCGGCGCGGCGACGGCCGTCCGCACCATCGCGGTGGCGGGGATCGCCGCCCTCGTCGCGGGGGCCCTGTCGATGGCCGCCGGCGAGTACGTCTCGGTGAGCAGCCAGCGGGACGCCGAGCGCGCGGCGCTGCGCCGCGGACGCGTGCTGCCCACCCTCGTGGTCGAGGACGACCCCCAGCTGACCAACCCGTGGCACGCGGGCATCGCGTCGTTCGCGGCGTTCCTCGCCGGCGGCGTGGTCCCGCTGCTCGTGGTGCTGGCGCCCTGGGGCGCCGCCCGCGTGCCCGCGACGTTCGCCGCCGTCGTGGTCGCTCTCGTGGTCACCGGGCTGGTGGCGGCCCGGTTCAGCGACGCGGAGCCCGGTCGCGCGGTGCTGCGCAACGTGCTGGGCGGGTCGGTCGCGATGGCCGTGACGTTCGGCGTGGGCGCCCTCGTCGGGCTGTCCGTCTAGCGTCAGCGCCCTCGTCGGGCCGTCCGTCCGGCGTCAGCGCAGCGCGACGAGTCCCGTGCCGTCGTCGGCCGGGAGCGCGGCGTGCACCGCGGCGGTCACGGTCATGGCCCGAACCGAGAGCTGGCCCCCGTAGTAGGAGAGGAACGCGGTGTCGGTCGCGTCGCGGCCGGTCGCGATGCGGACGAGGGACTCGCGCGGCGCCAGCCTCGTGGCGTCGACCACGCGCCACGCGCCGTCGACGTAGGCCTCCGCCACGGCGTGGAAGTCCATCGGCTTGAGGCCCGGCGCGTACACGGAGACCAGGCGGGCCGGGACGTCCTTGGCGCGGAGCAGGGCCACGACGAGGTGCGCGAAGTCGCGGCACACGCCACGGCGCTTGAGCAGGGTGTCGGTGGCGCCGTCGGTCGGCAGGCTCGAGCCCGACAGGTAGGTCACGTGGCCGGTGACCCAGGCGACGACCGCGTCGAGCAGCTCGGGGCCCTCGATGCCCCCGAACTGGTCGCGGGCGAACGCGAGCAGGCGGTCGGACTCGGCGTAGCGGCTGGGCCGGCGGTACTCGACCAGGTCGATGTCCTCGACGGTGGGGAGGTCCGCCTGGCCGGTCACGGTGGCCTGGTAGTCGACCACCAGGCGGCCGGCCGGGGCGAGCACGCGATGCATGCGTCCGCCGTGGGCCATCTTGATCTCGGCCACGTCCAGCGGCCCGTCCTCGTGCCGCACGGAGAGGATCTCCGAGCGGTCGTAGGCGCCGTCGGCGACGGCCACGGAGAGCAGGATCTCGAGCGGGGTGCGCACGTCGAGAGACAGGTGCGAAGTCACGGTGCGCAGCACGGCCGCGGGTCCTTTCCCGGCCATCGGCGGCCGGACCATCAGAGGGGCAGGCGCAAGTGTGAGGCTCGCGGGGCGATCCGTCCAGCCCGCGGACACCGCCCGGTAAACGTGCAGGTCACAGGCGTGCTGCAAGCACCCCGGTCGCGTCGTTCAGGCGTCGGATTCGTCGCTTCCGAAGCCCGGGTTACCGGCGAGTACACGGCGCGGTGCGCGGGACCCGCGCGCTCACCCTCGCGACAGCGCGACGGCGGTCACCAGCAGGCCGTCCCCGACCGCCCAGCGACCCTGCAGTACGCGCGTGCCGAGAGCCGCGGGGCGCAGTCGCGCGACGAAGGTTCCGGCGTCGCCGAGGCGAATATCGACGTCCTCGAACCCGAGCCACGAGCGCGTCACCGGGTACCAGACCTTGTACACGGACTCCTTGGCGGAGAACAGGACGCGGTCGAGGCACAGGGCCGGGTCGGTGCCGACGAGGGCCGCCCGCTCGGCGGGGTTCAGCACCAGCTCGAGCACCTCGGGCGGCAACGGCGCGTGCGCCTCGGCGTCGATGCCGAGGCCGATCCAGTCGTGCGCGAGCCCGACCGCGGCGGCACGGTAGCCGTCGCAGTGGGTCATGCTGCCGACGACGCCCGCGGGCCAGACGGGGGCGCGGTCGGGACCGGCCGGCACGGAGACGCCGTCGAGGCCCAGCCGGCCCAGTGCCGCGCGCGCGCAGGCGCGGACGGCGGCGTACTCGGCCCGCCGACCAGGTACGGCGTTCGCGACGCCGGCCTCCTCCGACGCGTGCAGCGTCGCGGGTACCGGGGGACCGGCGTGCTCGGCGGCCTCGACGCCCGACGGCAGCACCTGGTCGATCATGCTGCGCAGTCTTGCAAACTCGCCCGTCGTCGACGCTGGAATCTCGCGACCCCGTCCTTCGTTATGTCACCTGAGAACGATGACAAGGAGCAGCATGACGCGACGCAAGACCGGCCATGTGGAGTTCGAGGACGACCAGGGCGTGGTCGTCCGGTACGCGAAGCACGCGAACGGCGGAGGACTCGTCTCGCCGTCCGCTCGCGTGCACGAGAACGCCTGGCTGGCCGACACCGCCTACGTCGAGACGGGGGCCGTGGTGCACGACGCCGCCCGCGTCGGGCCCGGCAGCTGGGTCGACGTCGACGTGGTCGTCGGCCCCGGCGCGGTCGTCGACCGCAACGTCCACCTCGGGCGCGCCACCCGCGTCGGTGCCCGGGCGCGCATCGGCGCCGGTGCGCGGGTGGGGGAGTCGGTGGTCGTCGAGCCTCGGGCGCAGGTCCCGGCCGACGCCGTGGTCAGGGACGGCACCACCGTCGCCCGACGCGGACGCGCGTCGTCCTACGGGATCGCGGCGTAGTCGTCGGCAGACTGCTCGCCCGGACGAACCGCCCGCTCGGGCGTAACGTCGCAAGGGTGAGGACGCGACCGGCGCGCCCGGCAAGGAGGCAGCACACATGAGCACCGACACCCCGCTCCCGGACGACGAGACGCGCGCGCACGCGACCGAGCCGGCCGAGGGCGGGACCGCGCCGGCGACCCCGGGCGACGGCCGCGAGCACGCCAGCGAGCCGGCCGAGGGTGAGGACGTCCCCGACGCCTGACCTGCCCTACCGTGGAGCCGGCGTGATGGTTTCTCCGACCGAAGGGACGGGCCTTGGCCGAGCGGGTCTGGTTCGCGAGCTCGACCGGGCCTCGGCTCGCGGGACTCGTCGACCACCCGGAGGGGACTGTGCGGGGGTGGGGAGTCTTCGCGCACGGGTTCACGCTCGGGAAGGATTCCCCCGCGGCGAGCCGGATCTGCCGGCAGCTCGCCGCCGAGGGCATCGGCATGCTGCGCTTCGACAACCTCGGGCTCGGCGGCTCCGAGGGCGACTGGGGTGACGGCTCGTTCTCCCTGAAGGTCGATGACACCGCGCAGGCGGTGAGGTTCATGGAGGCCTCCGGGCGACCCGTCCACCTCCTCGTCGGCCACTCCTTCGGCGGCGCCGCGGTGATCGCCGCGGCCCATCTCGTCGACTCGGTGCGGGCG
This sequence comes from Cellulomonas sp. P1_C4, assembly GCF_056406355.1. Classification (NCBI taxonomy): domain Bacteria; kingdom Bacillati; phylum Actinomycetota; class Actinomycetes; order Micrococcales; family Cellulomonadaceae; genus Cellulomonas; species Cellulomonas sp. P1_C4. The sequence continues at coordinate 83,879 of NZ_JBFUAI010000003.1, forward strand.
GTGGCGAGCATCGGGGCTCCCTACGACCCGGCCCACGTCGAGCACACCTACGACGCGCTCATCGAGCGGATCCTCGAGGACGGGGAGGCACCGTTCCTCATCGGCGGCAAGGCGCTGACCCTGCGGCGACACTTCATCGAGGACGTGCGCGCCGCGGACCTTCACGAGCGGATCCGCACGCTGCGCAAAGCGCTGCTCGTCCTGCACTCGCCCACCGACAACACCGTCGGCATCGGCAACGCCAGCGACATCTTCCGCGCGGCGAGGCATCCTCGTAGCTTCGTGTCGCTGGAGGGCGCCGACCACCTCCTCACCCACGGCACCCAGGCCAAGCGCGCCGCGCGCATCATCAGCGCCTGGGCCGATCCCTATCTGAGCTAGCCGAGGCGGGTGCGGTCAGGGTCGATCCGGTTCGGACTGGCCAGGTGGCCCCGGGCGGCGAGCACCTCGCAGACCCTGAACACAGGAGGTCGCACGTGAATGGCAACGACGCCAGCAGCCCCGCCGGGACGCTCATCCCCGTCGACGCCGCACCTACGCGGGTCGCGACGGGCGCGACGTGGAGCGAAGGGCCCCTGTGGCTGCCCGACCTGAGGCTGCTGCGGTGGAGCGACATCCCCGGGAACCAGATTCTCGAGCTCGACCCGACCACTGGCCGTACCCGTGTTCACCGGTCCGACGTCGAGTTCACGAACGGGCGGACGCTCGATCGCGACGGCTCGGTGATCCAGTGCTCGCACGGGCGGCGCGCGGTCGAGCGGGAGCGCGACGGCGTGGTCACGGTGCTCGTGGACCGCTGGGCGGGTGGGCGGTTCAACTCGCCGAACGACGTCGTCGTGGCCTCCGACGGCGCGATCTGGTTCACCGACCCGCCCTACGGGATCGTCCAGCCCGACGAGGGACATCCGGGGGAGCGCGAGTACGGCGCCAACTACGTCTTCCGGTTCGACCAGGTCACCGGCGACGTGCGACCGGTCGTCCTGGACGTCGAGGAGCCCAACGGGCTCGCGTTCTCCCCGGACGAGCGGCTGCTCTACGTGTCCGACACCTCCGCCGCGTTTCGGGAGGACAGGTCGGGCAACCACCACATCACGGTGCACGAGGTCTTTGCGGACAACACGGTCTCGGAAGGTCGGGTCTTCGCGGTGATCGAGGACGGGCTGTCGGACGGGTTCCGGGTGGACGAGGCCGGCCGCGTCTGGACCTCGGCCGGGGCCGCGATCCAGGTCTTCGACCCGACCGGGGAGCTGCTGCTCACCGTCCCGGTCCCGGAGCGCGTCGGCAACCTCTGCTTCGGAGGCCCTGACGGCACCGACCTGTTCATCGCCGCGAGCACGAGCATCTACCACCTGCCGACGCTCACGCGCGACGCGGTCGCCGGACGGAGCGCGGTATGAGCGCGCCGCAGCGCGGACCGACGACCGGGATGGCGAGGCGGCCTACCGTCCACCCGGCGCGCGAGATCGCGCCGGCCGGCTGCCGCCTGCCATCCCGGACGCCTGGTCCTCAGTCGCGCAGGTCCATGACGATGCGGCCGTCGATCTCGCCGCGTCGCATCTCGGCGAAGATCGCGTTGATGTCCTCCAGCGGGCGGATGGCGTAGGTCGGGTTGACCAGGCCGCGGGCGTAGAAGTCGAGCGCTTCGGTCATGTCCTTGCGGGTACCGACGATCGACCCGCGCACCGTGAGCCCGAAGAGCACGGTGGTGAAGATGTCGAGCGGGAACTGCTCCGGCGGAAGTCCTACCAGGGCGACCGTGCCGCCCCGACGAAGTGCGCCGACCGCCTGGGGGAACGCGTGCGCGTTCACGGCCGTGACCAGGGCGCCGTGCACACCGCCGGTGAGCTCCTGGAGCCGCGCCGCGGGGTCGGCCTCCACCGCGGCGTTCACGACGACCTCGGCGCCGTGCTTGGTCGCGAGCGCCAGCTTGGACTCGTCGACGTCGATCGCGGCGACGCGGCGACCCATCGCGACCGCGTACTGCACCGCGAGGTGGCCGAGGCCCCCGATGCCCGAGATGAGCACCCACTCACCCGGCTTGGTATCGGTCATCTTGAGGCCCTTGTAGACGGTGACGCCCGCGCACAGCACCGGCGCCACGCCGGCGGGGTCGACGCCCTCAGGGATGATCGGGCAGTAGCGGGCGTCGACGACCATGTACTGACCGAAGGAACCGTCGACGGAGTACCCGCTGTTGCGCTGGTTCGGGCAGAGGGTCTCCCACCCGGTCTCGCAGTACTCGCACTCGCCGCACGCCGACCAGAGCCAGGCGTTGCCGACCAGGTCGCCCACCCCGACGCGCGTCACGGCGTCGCCGATCGCGACGACGTGCCCGACGCCCTCGTGCCCGGGGATGAAGGGCGGGGTGGGCTTGACCGGCCAGTCACCGCCGGCCGCGTGCAGGTCCGTGTGGCACACCCCTGAGTAGTCGACCCGCACCAGCGCCTCGTGCGGGCCCACGGTGGGGATCGCCACCTCGGCCACGTCGAGCTCGGTGGTGAACGACCGGACGATGCCGGCCTTCATGGTGTTCATGTCCACTCCTCATGTCGTCCGACCCGCGTACGGGGCTCCGCGTCGCTGCGGGAACACCAGGATTTGCCCGTGACGACACGCGGCCTAGAGCCGTAGGTCCCAGGTGTCGGCGCGTCCGCACCCGCCCGGCGGTGAGCCGAGCGGGTGCGGGTTCGGGCGGGTCGTCGGGTCGGCTGTCAGCGGAGCTTCTCCAGTGCGCGGTCGGCCGCTCGGTGACCGATGGAGTAGGCATCCTCCATGGCGTCCCGGAAGTGCAGCCCTCCCCAGATCCGGGCCATGAACGCGTCCTGCTCGATCGAGCGGAGGTCGCTGTAGGTCCGGTCGGTGTTGAGCTGGGTGTTGTGCAGGGTGAGCGACGTCCTCTCGCCCAGCGTCGCGCGGATGGTCTGGATGGCGGGTGCCGTGAGGCAGCCGTGCCCGCTGACGTAGTCGGGATACGGCGGGTTGGGGAGCAGCGGGGTCCACCCTGCCTGAGCCGTGGTCGCAGGGTTGCCGTCGGCTTCCGCACCCGCGATCGCCTGGGACGGCCTCCAGAAGCCCACCTCGTACTTCAGCCGCCAGCACGTGATGAGCGCGTCGGCCATCGCGGTGTGCATGACGGCGAAGAGCCGTGTCGTCTCGGACGTCCGGAGGGGTGCGGCGTCGAGGTGACGCAGCAGCGCCTCGCTGACCATCACCGGACTGTTGGAGTTGTAGAACATCGCGATCGCCGTCTGCTCCGGGGTGCGGGCGGAGCCGGTCGCGGGACCGTATGCCTTCACCTCGGCGTAGTCGGCGGCGTACTCGGCGCTCGTGAGGGCGTCCGGACCGTTCGCTGGGAGGGGACGGTGCACCACCAGCGGTCGGACGAAACCTATCCACGGGGCGAGCATCGTCGTGCCCGGAGCGGGCTGCCAGACGCCGGGTTGCTCCGCACGGCCGTAGACCACGTAGCCGTCGTTCCGGCCGTCGTCCGCGCGCTCAGCGATCAGCGTGCGCGCGACCTGGGCGCCGACGACCTCTCCTGTCCGCTGTGCGCGGCCGTCGGGGACGGCGGCCAGGCTCGACGCGAGATCCGCGTCGAGGCTCGCCGATGCGCCACCGAAGTAGTAGGCGAGCACGTCGTGCGCGGCGGTCGCCACCGCCGCCGCCTGGGACCCGTGGACGCGTTGGGCGGCGACGGCCGCACGGTGCATCGCCAGCGACGTGAAGCCGAGGTACAGGACCCCGATGGGGATGGGCACCGCGGGGTAGATGGTGCGCAGCGACGTGCGTTGCCAGTCATGGACGACGGAGGTCCCGGCGGCCTGCGTCGGAGGCGAGCTCGCGCCGGCGGGCGCTGACAGCCCGACGGCGACGACGGCGGCGACCGAGGTGAGCGCGATCGCGCGGGTGAGGAACATGACGGACCTCCGGTGGTGGACGACAGGCGGGAGAGGCGGAAGGGGCGGCGGGGCGTCCTGGAGCCCGGGGCTGCCCTGGGCTGACTCGCACGGTGCCATCCGCCGCCGACGGATCGTCGACGATCCGGTGACATCTCGTCGACGACGTCGGGCGGCCCCCTTGCCGCCGCTCGCCCCGCGGCGGGACGCTGCAGAGACGATGGGTACCGGCGGAACGTCGACTCACCCCGCCACGTCGTCGTCGCTCGACGCCGCGATGACGTTCCGCGTCCTCGGTCCGTTCGAGGTCTGGGCGGGGACGAACCGGCTCGAGGTCGGCGGCCCGAAGGAGCGTGCCCTGCTCGCGCTGCTGCTCACCGCGCCCGGCAGGGTCCTCTCGGTGCCGACGATCGTCACGGGCCTGTGGGGCGACCGGCCCCCCGGCGGCGCCGACAGGACGGTCATGTCCTACGTCTCGCGGCTCCGCCGCGGCCTTCCCGACGGGGCCGCGGACACCGTGATCACACGCCGGCCGGGCTACCTCGTCGCGGTCGACCGGGAGCAGGTGGACGCGGAGCGCTTCCGCTCCCTCGTCGCGACAGGGCACCGCCAGCTCGCCGCCCAGCCGGAGCTGGCCGTGGGGACCCTGCGCGAGGCCCTCGGGCTGTGGCGCGGCGACGCGTACGCCGACTTCGACGCACCGTTCGCCGTCACCGAGCGGGGCGTGCTCGAGGAGCTGCGGCTGGCCGCGCTCGAGGACCGGATCGCGGCCGATCTCGCGATGGGGGCCGGTCCCGAGCTGATCGGGGAGGTCGAGGCGCTGGTCGCGGTCCTCCCGCTCCGCGAGCACCTCTGGGTCGACCTGATGACGGCGCTGTACCGGTCCGGCCGCCAGGCCGACGCGCTCAGGTGCTATCAGCAGGCGAGGTCGTCGCTGGTCGAGGAGCTCGGCGTCGAGCCGGGCAGCGAGCTCCAGGCCGTGCACGCCCGGGTGCTCGTCCACGACCCGCGGCTGCTCGGGCCGACCGCCGCGTCGGCCCTGCGTTCCGGGGGCGACATCGTGGCACCGACGTTCGTCGGCCGTGCGCACGAGCTCACGGTGCTCCGCGAGGCCTATCGCCGCGCGGTCGCGGGCGCTGCCGTGCGCGTACTGGTGTCCGGCCCGTCCGGGATCGGCAAGACGCAGCTGCTGGCCGAGCTCGCGCGGCACGTCCAGGCGAGCGGTGGCACGGTCACGGACCGGCCCGCCAGCATCGACGCGCAGGACGCGACGCCCGTGCTGCTCCTGCTCGACGACGTGCAGCGCATGTCGGTCGCGCACCTGCGGGCGTTGTCCGAGGGGCTCCCGCAGTCCCAGGTGCTCGTGGTGGCTGCGGGAGACCTCACACCGGAGCAGGCGGACCTGCTCGCCGACATCGTCCCCGACCGCCTGCCGCTGCCCCCGCTGAGCTCGGCGGAGGTCGCTGCGCTGGTCGAGCTCTACGTGCCGCAGCCCGACCTGGCGGACGCGCTCGCGGCGGACGACATCCTCGGCGCGGTCGGTGTGCCGCGTCAGGTGCACGCGGCCGCCGGCCGATACGGGGAGGCGATCGTCGCGGCGCGGATCGGGGCGGCGGCGCTGACGATCTCGGACCCACGACGTCGACTGGCCCGCTCCCGGGACCGGGTCGCGGAAGAGGTGACCGAGCTGCAGCGGCTGGGGTCGCTCCGGCGCGCGCACGCCGACTCGGCCGGTCCGCGCCACGTGTGCCCGTACAAGGGGCTCGCGTTCTACGACGTCGACGACGCGCCCTGGTTCGCGGGCCGCGAGCGCCTGGTCGCCCGGCTCGTCGCCCGGTTGGTCGATGCGTCGCTCCTCGCCGTCGTGGGCCCGTCCGGCAGCGGGAAGTCCTCGGTCGTCCGGGCGGGTCTGCTGGCGGCCATCGACGCGGGCCTCCTGCCGGGCAGCGAGCGCTGGCGGGTCCTGCTGACGACGCCCGCACGCCCGGCGCCCGTCCTCGCCCCTGCCGGAACGACCACCAGCTCGCCGCGGACGCTGCTCGTGGTGGATCAGCTCGAAGAGCTCTTCACGGTCCTGTCTCCGTTTGCGCAGCAGGACTACGCCGGGTGGCTGACGGCTGCGGCGCAGCGGCCGGACGTCACGGTCGTCGTCGCGGTGCGGTCCGACTACGTCGCGCGGGTCGCCGTCCACCGTCGGCTCGCCGAGCTCATCGCGGCGAATACCGTCCTGGTCGGGACGATGTCGGCGGAGGAGCTGCGTCAGGCGGTCGAGGTGCCGGCCGCGTCCGCCGATCTCGTGGTGGAGCCGGGCCTCGCCCGGGCGATCGTCGATGACGTCGTCGGCGAGCCGGGCGGTCTCCCGCTGATGTCCACCGCCCTCCTGTCGCTGTGGGAGCGCGGCGACGGTCGTCGCTTGTCGCTCGCCGACTACGGCGAGATGGGCGGCATCCGGACCGCCGTGCAGCAGCTCGCGGAGGAGGCATTCGCCCGCCTCACCGTCGCGCAGCAGGGCTGTGCTCGACGGATCCTGCTGCGACTGGCGGAGGTCGACGACGCGGGGGAGCCGGTCCGGCGTCGGGTGCTGCGCACGGAGCTCTCGGTCGACACCGACCCCGACGCGCGGGCGGCGTTGGACCTCCTGGCGGCACGCCGGCTCCTCACGGTCTCGACGACGCACGTGGAGGTCGCCCACGAGGCGCTGCTGCGTGAGTGGCCGCGGCTGCGCGGCTGGCTCGACGACGACGAGTCGGGCCGACGCCTGCGTCGGCACCTCGCCCCCGCCGCTGCTGCCTGGAAGGTCGCCGGTGGGGATCCCGGCGAGCTGTACCGCGGCCAGCGGTTGACGGCGGCCCTCGACTTCCTGGCTGATCACGGCGACGACCTGACCGACGTGGAGCACGACTTCCTCCGGGCGAGCCACGACGCCGCTGACGCCGACGCACTAGCTCGACGACGCTCGATCAGGAGGCTCCGCGCACTGGCTGTGGGCCTCGCGGCGGTCGTGGTCCTCGCCCTGGGCGCCGGCTGGGTTGCTGTCGACCAGCGCAACGAGTCGCGACGCCTCGCCGTCCAGGCAGATGTGCGGGCCCTGAGTGCGACCGCGCTGCGTGCGGACCGCTGGGACCTGGCGCTGCTCTACGCCGCGCAGGCGTTCGAGCTCGACGGCTCGGCACAGTCCAGGGCCGGCCTCCTGCGCACCGTGCACCGAAGCCCCCAGGCGACCGCGATGTACACGACCGACGGCCGGCTGCTGGCGGTCGCCGTGAGCGCGGACGGCACCACCCTGGCCGGCCTGGGCAGCGCCGGGACCGTGGATGTGTGGGATGTGGCGACGGGGAAGCGGACCTCGACCGTCAGCAACCTGACCGACGTCGCGGTGTCGTCCTTGGACCTCAGTCCGGACGGCCGGTACCTGGTGGTCGTCGGCCAGCCCGCCGGAGTCTCGAATTACCGCCCGCAGCTGATGGTCGCCGATCTCGACGCGACGACGCCGCACCCGGAGACGCTGAGAGGTCCGCGAGTCAACGCCGCCCGGTTCATGCACGACGGGAGCACGCTCGCCACGGTCGGGGAGGACGGGGCGGTTCGGCGGGTGGATCTCCGCACCGGCCGGACGGACCTGGTCCGCGGTCTGCGGGTCGCCGTCTCGGACACCATCGACCTGGACGCAGCCGCGGGTCGCCGCTTCATGGTCGCCGCTGATTTCGTGGCAGCAGGGCCGGTGACCGCCTGGGAGGCCGGGAGCGGCCAGGTCGTGTGGTCGTCCCGCGAGGGGTCCGGCACCGTGGCCTCCGTCAGCCCCGACGGCACGGCTCTGGTGCTCGCCCACGCGGGCGGATCGGTCGAGCACGTCGACGTCGGCAACGACGGCGCCCGTCGACCGGTCCCGTCCGACTTCGTCGGCGAGATCGTCGATCTCACCTGGGCGCCCGACGGGTCCTCGTTCGCGGGCGCGACCACCGAGGGCACCGTCGTCGTCTGGGACACGGAGTCGCTCGCGCTCCGCACCGTCCTTCGCGGCCACACCGGCAGGGTCAGCGAGGTCGTCTACTCGCACGACGGGGCGAACATGTACGCGAGCGGGTTCGACGGAGCGGTGGTGGCCTGGGATCTCACCGGCTCGCGGGGCGTCGTCCGACGGATCGGCACGCCGCAGCCCGCCACGCGCCTGGGACCGTTCGCGGAGACCACCCGTGCGCTCGCCGCGGACGGCTCCCTGGCCGTCGCCTATCGGGACGAGGGAGCACTCGAGCTCATCGACGTGCCCGCGGGGACGTCGTCCGTCGTCACGCTCCCGTCGCCCGGCGCCCCGGCGCGCGTCGTCGTCGACCCGACAGGTCGGCATGCCGGCCTGCTCACCGTGCACTGGCCGCATTCCATGACAGCCGAGATGCAGGTGGTCGACGTCGCCAGCGGACGTCTCCTGCCGACGATCCCGCTGGTCGCCGACTTCGTCAGTCCCGCGCCCGCGTTCAGCGGGAACGGTCGGTCGCTCGTCACCGCTGACCTGAGCACCGCCCTCGTCTGGGACGTGCAGAGCGGGCAGCCGGCCGCCGGGGGGGCCCGCTACGAGGCGCGTGAGGAGATCGTGTCCGTCGCCGCCGACGCGACGGGCAGCGTCGTGGCTCTCGGCGTGCGGGGCGGTGGCGTCGAGGTCGGCGACACGGTGACGGGCGAGCTCGTCACCGAGCTCGTCGTGCCGGGCGGGGAGACCCTCGCCGTGCGTCCCCTGGGCTTCTCGCCCGACGGCCGGTGGCTGGCGGGCGGGTCGGAGAGCGGACGCGTCGTCGTCTGGGACACCGAGACCTGGGACGTCCACGGGACGTGGGCGGCCGTCCCAGGCGGCGGGGTCGACTCCCTCGCGTTCACGGCCGACTCGCGCGCCGTCGTCGCCGCCGGGGCAGGCACCGCGTCCATCTGGCCCCTCGATCGCGGCGCTGCAGGGATGACGATGGATCTGAGCGCGACGAGATCCGGGTCGGACGTGGCCGTCGCTGCACTCGACGCGGGTCGGACCGTCGTGACGTTCACGGAGGACGAGGGCGTGCAGCTCTGGGACATCTCTGAGCGGGCCCTGCTTGAGCATGCGTGCGCGGTCGCGGGACGCAATCTCACGCCCGACGAGTGGAGCGAGGTCCTGCCCAGCATCCCGTACGCCCGCACGTGCCCGCCGTGACCTGGGGCCGTTGCGCGGTTCGCCGATGCCGGAACGCCTTTCGCCGCCCGCTGCGAGGGGCGCCGTCGAGTACCCGGCAGCGGCCAGCGCGTGGACTGGCCGTCGCGCGTGGGTGCGGGTCGATGCGTTGCTGCGGCCAGCAGACGACGCAGGAGTCGCTTGCGGGGCGTCGGGTGTGTGCTCTGCGGACGGGATCCACGCGACGCGGGCTCGAACGATGTTCTCTCGACGCGGTGGTGACCGGGCTCTGGAAAGCCGGCGCAGAGTAGGTTGCCCGCATGCCTGTCGTGAGGATCGAGACGCTCACACCGGAGACGTTCGAGGACTTCGCCGCTCTGATCGAGCGGAACGCGGGCATGTTCGCCAGCTGCTGGTGCACGAAGTTCCATCCCGACTGCGCGGAGAAGGGTCAGAGCGCCGAGGCGAACCGGGCACTCAAGCGGCGTCTCGTGGCCGACGGGCTCGCGCATGCGGCGCTGGTCTACGACGGCGACCGAGCTGTCGCCTGGGCGCAGTACGGATCACCCGAGGAGTTGCCCAGCATCCATCACCGCAAGGAGTATCTCGCCACTGCCGAGCGACTCCCCGACTACCGGGTGACCTGTATCCAGGTCGAGCGCGGCCTTCGCGGTCGGGGCCTGGCGGCGGTCGCCMTGCGCGGAGCAGTGGAGCTGATCGCGCGTGCCGGCGGCGGCTTTGTCGAGGGCTACCCGCACGACACCGGCGGGGTCCGGAAGAAGAACTCGTCCTTCCTCTACAACGGCACTCGCACCATGTACGAGCGCGAGGGCTTCATCTATAACCGACCCAAGGGCTTGGTCAACTGCGTGATGGTGCGCGAGGTTGCCCCGAGCACGCCCGACTTATCCCCGTCCCAGCGCTCGACCCGGAGCTGACGTTGTCCGCCCCGCGACTCCACGGGCGCCGCACGCCGGCGTCCGGCACCCGTCTTGGCGACTCGAGCTACGTGCGTCACGACAGCGCGGGCCGCGACCTCGACGACGTCGTGACGTCCGAGGACGTTGCCGAGCTTCTCGAGGTGAATCGATGCTTGACCTCAGGCTGCTGGACGGAGCTAGACGCCACAACGGGGGACACGCAACGAAGGCGTTGCGTGCGTGGCGGTGAGAGGGACGCTCAAGGTCGAAAACTCATCGGATGGCTCGAGGCGAGCTTCGCCGCCGATCGCTGAGCAGGAGGAGCGCCGGCACGAGGACGAGGGCGCCGGCCGCGAGCGTCAGCGCGGACCACCCGGCCAGCGCGAGGACCACAGTCGACGTGAGGGTGCCGGCCGCAGCCGAGATCCAGACGACGGCCTCGACGGAGCCCTCCACGTCGGCCCGCTGTCCCGCGGGCAGCCCGACGGCGAGCGACGCGCTGCCTCCGACGAAGCACAGGTTCCACCCGTACCCGAGGGCGAACAGGCCCACCGCCTGGGGGACGAGGGCGCCGGAGGCCGCAACGATCGTCGAGACGAGCAACGTGCCGAGGCCGAGTGCCATCACCGGCACCGGGCCCAGACCGTCGACGAGCCGTCCCGTGATCGGTGACAGCACGAACATGCCGAGCGTGTGGGCGGCGATGACGAGGCCGACGATGTCGAGACCGTGGTGGTGCAGGTGCAGCTGGACCGGCACCGACGTCATCACGGCGGCCATCACGACCTGCCCGGTGACCATCACCGCGAGACCGTCGCGCCCAGCCGGGGCGCCCAGGATCGCCCGCACGGGCACCCCGGAGCTGCTCGCGGGTCGTCGGGCCGTCCGCAGCGTGCTCAGGGCCAGCGCGGCGAGCAGGCCCGCCGGCACGGCGAGCAGGAACGCACCGGCGAGTGCGGGCCGTCCGAGGGCCTCCGCGAGGTGCGCGGTGGGGAGCAGGAGTAGTGGGCCGCCGACGGCGCCTACCGTCCCGGCCCAGACGATGAGTCCGATCGCAAACCCGCGTCGTCGTGCGGGCACGAGCTCGGCGGCCACGTACCGGGACAGCTGCGCGGCGGCGTTGCCCAGGCCGATCAGCAGCATGCCGCCGACGAGCAGCCCGACGTGGCCGAGCGGCACGGCCACCGCACCGACGGCGGCGCCGATGGCACTCGCCACGTACCCGAGCCGCAGGGCCGTCGCGGTGCGGGTGCGGTGGGTGAGAGAGGTGACCAGGAGGGCACCGAGCCCGGTTCCGACGACCGCTGCGGTCCCCGGCACCCCGCCCCACGCCGGTCCCAGGGCGTCGACCGCGACCAGCGCGGCCACGGTGCTGGTCGTCGCGATGACCGCGCTGCTCAGGGCGGCGCCGACGAACAGCGCCGACGTCGCCGGGGTGACCGCGGTGGGGAGACGTGCCCTGCTCAGCGCCATGCGATCGACGCTACGAAGGCCAGGGGCTGCGGTGAATGGCTGATCGCAGGCATTCGTCGCCCTTCGCCTGTCGATCGCGAGGCAATCCGAGGTTACGGTTTATAGATGAGCAAACCGCTCGACGGCACCGACTGGCGCATCCTCTCCGAGCTCCAGGACGACGGCCGGCTGTCGTTCAACCAGCTCGGCCGCAAGGTCAACCTGTCCGCACCCGCGGTCGCCGACCGGGTGCGGCGGCTGGAGGACGCGGGCGTCATCGCGGGCTACCAGGCCCGGATCGACCCCGCTCGCGCGGGCCTCCCGCTGACCGCGTTCATCAAGCTGCGGTGCTCACCCGGGCGCTGCCTGCTCAAGACGACCGAGTCCGACGAGTTCCCCGAGGTCGTCGAGATCCACAAGCTCAGCGGCAGCTCGTGCACCCTCCTGCGGGTCCGCGCCGCCTCGATGCCGCACCTGGAGGAGATCTTCGAACGCATCGGGCGGCACGGCGAGATCGACACCCAGATCGTGCTGTCCACCCAGTACGAGGGCCGCCCGGTCACTGAACCGCGCGCGGACAACCGGACCGCACAACGGTCGCTGGGATGGAGCCGCGAGACTCGGCCGGACGATGCCTGAGCGCGAGGCCTGACCGCGGCCGGACGGCCTCTAGCCCACCGAAGTCGGTTGTTCCAGGATTGCCCAGCGCTCGTCCGGCCCGTCCGCGGCCGCCCGCTCGGGCGCCGGGACCGCGCCCACGCATATCCGCTTCAGCTCCGCGCCGCCCGGTCCTACGCTGCCAGCCGCGTCCGAGGCGGGCGCGCCCCGCGATCCCGGAGACGACGGTGCTGATCCGACCCGAACGCCCAGACGACGACGCCGACGCGATCGATCGGCTGACCGTCGCCGCCTTCGAGCCGCAGTGGTTCAGCGACGGATCCGAGGCACCGATCATCCGACGACTGCGGGCGTCCGGTGACCTGACGCTCTCGCTGGTGGCGGAGGATGGCGGCGACGTCGTGGGGCACGTCGCGTTCTCGCCCGTGACGATCGACGGGTTGCACGACGGCTGGTTCGGGCTGGGGCCGATCTCCGTCCGGCTCGACCGTCAGCGGCGGGGGATCGGTCGGGCACTGGTGGCCGAGGGTCTGCGGCGGCTGCGGGAGCGCGGGGCCCGAGGCTGCGCGCTGATCGGTGACCCGGCGATCTACGGCCGGATGGGCTTCACGGGCGACGGGCCGTTGTCGCACCTCGACCTGGATCGCGCCGTCGTCCAGCACGTCACCCTCTCGGGGCCTACACCGCGCGGCGAGCTGCGGTTCGCGCCCGCGTTCGACGCCGCGGGGCGCTGAGCACCGCGGCGGCCAGCAAACCAAGGTCAGGTGACTGCGGACGCCCGTTGAGGGGCGCGCGGCTTTCGGTGAGAATTGCGCCATGGCGCTGACCACCCGGCTGCTGACGCCGGCCACGTGGGAGGACTTTGCCGCGCTCGTCGAGTCGAACAACGGTGTGTGGGGCGGCTGCTGGTGCATGGGATTCCATCCTGGCGGGTCCACCGGAACACGCCAGGGCAACCACGACGCCAAGCAGCATCTCGTGCGCCGGGGAGCGGTACACCAAGTCCTGGTGTACGACGAGGACAGATGTGTCGGCTGGTGTCAGTTCGGCACCCCGCCGGAGCTCCCTAACATCAAGAGTCGCCGCGCCTACGACGCTGAAGCGCAGGATCCGCCCGACTGGAGGATCGGCTGCATCTTCACGAACTCGAAGGACCGCGGCAACGGGATCGCTGTTGCCGCCGTGCAAGGGGCCCTGGAGGAGATCAAGCGCGCCGGCGGAGGCGTCGTGGAGGCCTATCCCGAACAGACGGCGGATCGACCGCCGCAACGGGGCGCGTATCTCCACACCGGACCCGAAGAACTGTATGCTGGCATGGATTTGTGAGGGACCGGCGCATCGCCAAGTGGCGGTGGGTCATGCGCGCCACCCTCTGACGACATGAGCAGCCGGCTGTGGGCCGAACGTTGACACGACGGAGCAACGAGGGGATGTGCTCCGGCCTGACTCCGCCACCGCAGCGCGGCCCATGAGCGGCTACGCGGAGACATCGCCCCTCGCAGCCACCGGTCGACCGGCCCGTGCGTGTCCGCCACGCTGGCGACATGGACGTCATGGACCCCTGCCGGCCACCGCCGCGCGGACGGCGAGGCGGTGGCCGCACACCCACCCGCCTGACACGTGCATCCGTCGAGGCTGCGCACGTTGTCGTCGCGCTCAAACCCGGCCTCGACATCCCGCAGATTTCGGGCGTCCGGTACGACACATGGCCACTGCCAGACCCGCCAAGTGGGACGTCGACGGCATCCGCCCGCTGCGCGAGCACCTCCGCGAGCGCATCACCGCACTCGCTTCCCACTGAGCACCGACACAGAACTCCGAAGGTTTCCGCGGGCCGATTCGCGCGGGAGGGTGCTCTCGTGGCGGGAGGGTTACGCGTGTGGGGTGTGACCAGGTAGAACGTGGGGAATGAGCGCTGTTCTTGATGAGCCGGGCGGGTCTGTGATCGCGGACCTGAGCCCGGGTGTGTGGGTGGTCTTGGGCAGCGCACCGTCGGGTGACGCGACGAGTGCGCCCGTGGACGCCGCGGGGGCAGTTGTCGTCCCGGTCGTGGTCGGTGCTGGTGTTGCGCCGGGGGCACCCCGGACGTTGTCGCGGTCCGCGGTGTGGCTCGAAGGACGCCACGACGGTGCGGTGCGGGTCGTGGCTGCGCAGCGGCACGGGACGGTGCTGCTTGACCGGCACCAGTGGGGGCAGGAGGCAAGTCTGCCGTTTGGTGGGGAGCACGTGCTGCGGTCGGGCGTGTTCACGGTTGAGCTCATCAATGGGGTGTCGTTGGCGAAATTCGCGGTGACGACCGGGTTGGGTGATGGGCGACCGCCGGGGGTTGACGGGCAGATAGATGGAACGGCGCCGCGGTGGTCGCGGCGGGACGTGTTCAATCCTGCGGTGCCGGCCCGGACGGTCGCGGCGCTCTGCGTGCTGGCGTACGGGTGGCCGGGTCCGGTGCAGTCGATCGGGTCGGCGCGGCTGGTGGGGCACATGGTTGACGACCTGCTCGGGGTGAAGAAGTCGGACGGGTTCCTCACGCGGCGTCTGGACCAGGCGCTCGCGGATCTGGGGGTGGTGGTGCCCCCCGGGCAGGACAAGGTCCCGACGATCGCGGAGCAGATGTTGCGGGGCGGGGTGCTCGAGGACGCTGTGTATGTCGAGCTGGCACAGCTCCTGGAGCAACGCCGCCGTGAGGGTGCCCGCGCGGTGGCGGAGCGTGCACGTGCTGAGCATGGGCGCACGGCCCGTGTGCGTCCGGCGCCGCTTCAGTTGCCACCGTTTGGGGGTGGGCAGCGATGAGGGGCTGGGGCAGCTTGAGCAGATGTGTTGGTCGCGGTCGTGGGGCCGGACACCTGGGCACGCCGCGGACGGGGGGTGCATGATCGCTAGCGCTCGGCTGCGAGGGCTCGAGATGGGCGTTGATCCGGCGCCGGTGAGGGTCACGCGGAAGCCGGTCGGCCGTGCGACACGTCTCGCCAAGCGGTGCGCCGCACCGTGAACACGGGTCGCGCAGGGCGACGTCGTCCGGTCCGAGCGGGGCTCGTTGCTGACGGGGCCGTACAACTCGGACGCCAAGTCAGATGAGCTCGCGGTTGCTCAGCCACGGCCCGACGTCGAGCCAGCTTCCGTCGTCCCGAAGCCTTTCGAGGCCCGCCTTCGCCCCATCCTCGGACTGTTCCTCGACGGTGGATGCAAGGCGGCCGATCGCATCGGAGTACTTCTGCGATCGCTTTGCTCTCATCAAGCGTTCCGTGTCTCGACGATCTGCGCGTGCTCAGACTTCTGTTTGCGCATTCCCCGGTGAACGTCTTGCAGAAGAAGAGGGACGTCAGCCCACCCCTGCAGGCTGACGGCGGAGGCCGCCCGGACTGGCGGCCACTCGCCGTCGAGGAACCCCGAGGGAGCGGCGGCGAGCGCGCGCAGCGCGACCCGCCGCAGATCTTCCGCTACCTGACGGGCGCGTTCGTCAGGAACGGCGGGCAGCACCGCGCCGATGAGAATCTCGTCGTCGCCGAGGCGTCCGAGCACGCAGCCTGCGGGGAAGGCGTCGGTGAGCGCCCGAGCCATGGTGGCGAGCACGCGGTCGCCGTGGGGGAGACCGTGGATCGCGTTCAGCAGACCGAACGCCGTGACGTCGACCAGTGTCACCGCCGGGCGCCGGCGAGAGCCGTAAATCTCGCGCGCCCACGAGGCGAGCGTGTGCTCGAGCGTGTGCCGGTTGACCAGCCCGGTGGTGCGGTCACGCGTGCCCTGGTCGGCGAGCGCCGCAGCGAGGGTGTGCACAAGCTCCGCGGTTCCCGTCGCCGACCACAGGTCCGCGCGGACCACCACGTCCTCGAACCGGGACTCGGGCGGCCGACCCATCGCCAGCAGGGCAGCTTCGACGACGGACGAGGTCGGGTCGACGACCAGGGGATCCCAGTCCGCCACGGCGCGCGCGGGGCGTCGCGTCAGGACCGCGCGGCCATAGCCGAGCCGGCCCGCCATGCCGGCGTTGAACCGCGACCGCGTGATGAGTCCGATCCGGCTGGGATCGGCACGGTCGAGGACCCCGATCCGCACGAGAGTCGGATCGAGGAAGAGCGGTTCCACCTCGTGCACGGGCGTCTCGGCGTCGATCACCTGCAACGGGACCGCGAGAGTCGCGACGAGCGCGGTGGGCGGGACGGCGCCGGAGCGTAGGTCACGCAGGAGGGTCTGGACATCAGCCACGACCGGATCCTCGTCAATGACGTCGCAGGTCATGAGGCGGTTCTTCCAGTCGTTGGTGAGTGTTCACGCACGAGTCACCGGGGGCGCCGCTCGGCCTCTTGGACGGCGCGAGACGTGAGCGAAGTTCGCCCGTCGTTCAGCCGCCCGTCGCCGAGACCTTCTAGGGTCTGCGCCTTAAGGGAACGGTGGCGGAGCGGGGGCGCGACGATGACGCACGAGCCGACGATCGAGCTGTCCGCGGCCGGGTTGAACGGGTCGCACCTCGGCAAGACGGCGACACTCGCCTTCGGCACGGAACGGCACCCCCGCGGGCTGTTGCGGGGCACGCTCGAATCGGTGAAGCACGCCGCCGCGTCCGACGACGTCGAGGTCACGCTGGCGATCGAAGGCCAGCGGATCCCGATCGACGTCCACAAGGACAAGGTCGTGCAGGTGGAGTGACGCCGCCGACGTCGTCGCGGAGCGTCGATGGACACCTCAACATTCGTCCAGAGGTCGACCACTGTTGTCCGCGCGGATCCGTGCGGCGCGCAGCATGCAGCCATGCCCGTCGAGAATGAAGGTCACGCGATCGACGAAGTCGTCGATCGACTCGCCCTGCGATTTCCCTCCATCTCGGGAGCGCGCATCCTGTCCGAGGTACATGCGCGGCTCGCGAGCTTCGTCGGCGCGTCGGTCCGCGACTTCGTGCCCGTGCTCGTCGAGCGCGAGGTCGCCGAGGCTCTCGCGGACGCAGCGCGTGGCGAGGACGCCTAGGGCGCGCGCGTCGCGGTGGACGTACCACGAGTCGCAGCCGGCCCTAGGCACTGTCACTGTCGCTGACGTCCACGCCGCCGACACCCGTCGCCACCCGGGTGTTCACGGCGAGGGACCACCCTGGTGCAGATCCTCCTGGGAAGGGAGCCGCCATGCGCATCGAACGCTCCACGGCACACCGCATGTGGACCGCCGAAGGCGAGCCTGTCTACGTCGTCGAGCTGTGGACCAGCGGCGGCGACGTCGAGCGCTGGCGGTTGCTCGACGCCGAGGACGTCGAGGACGTCATCGAATGGGCCAGGAGCCGCCAGCGTGGCCGCCTCCTCGCTGTGAGCCTCGAGCACCAGGACGAGTTCGGTACGTCGATCGTGCGCATCTTGGGCCCAGCCCGCTCGGCACGCGCAGCGATCCGATCGGCGTGAGCCCACCGACACGAACCGGCCCGCGCCCGACTGCACCCACCGCGTCCACGGATATGGGTCCTATTCGTCGTCGTCTCCGAGACGAGCATGACCTCGGCGAAGCGCGGCGCGGCCGACCAGAAAGCGGTCACGACCTCTGCGACCGAGTCGGAGACGTACGGCGCGATGAGGAGGAGAGGACGCTCGGTCGGGAGAGCGATGGCCGTTGCGATGCGCCGGTTCCGGGGCAGACCTGCGTCGGGCGGTAGCCAGCGCCTCGGGTTGGATCCCGGGTCAGTGGTGAACTTTGTGGCCATGACGCTGTTCATGAATTCACCCGATCTCATCGCCCGCGCACCGGTCGCGGTGATGCAAGCAACATGCGCAGACGACCTCGCCGAAATCCAGAGGCTCTGGCCCTGGTTCGAGGAGCGAGTCGGGTTACAAGGCCGCAAGATGTACGCAGCCGCAGACGTCCTGGCGCAGACCTACTCGACGTGCACGCCTCTGCGAGAAGGCGACAACCCTGCTCACCTGGGCCTGGAGGTCGGCGAACTGCCAGGCGGCATGTTCCGCCGTGGTCGCCTGCGGGGCACGCCTCCCGAGATCTACGCCTCGATCGGGCCCGGACTCGAGGAGTTGGAGTCAGGAGGCGCGGTCGACCAATCGCGACCGCTCATCGAGTTCTACAGACGGCACGATGAGATCGAGCTGTGGGTACCTGTCACGTCCTGAGCAGCACCGCCCGCTCGTGGCAAGCCGGTTCCGTTTCCGCGCAGGTCACAGGCCGATCCTCAGACATTCAACGAGACTTGGCCCAAACCAAACGTCGCTGCACTGGGTCGGCGAGCTCACGCGTGACGACGCGGCGGGCCGTGCCGGGCGCGACCTGGACGGCCTCGTCGACGAGCTGCTGCGGCGGCTGGTCCCCGAGAGCGAGGCGGACGACGACGTCGCGGTCCTTGCCGTCTAGATTTGCGAACCCTGGCGCCGCACACGAGGCCGTAGAACAGCCGATGTCGATCGTTGGTTGTCCGGACCGACGGTCCGCGTGCGCCCCTGTCGCGTGACTAGACGTCGTCGCATCCGGCCAGGACATCGTCCATTGCCAGGAAGTGGAGGAGCGACCTGACGGTCGGGGAGGTGGCCATCGTCAGCGGACCGTGGCCGTAGCACCGAGCGATGAATCGGGCGCCAGCCGCGTCCATGAAGGTCACACTCGTTGCGTCCACGATCACCGGGAGCCGGCAATCACGGACCGCGCGGGCAGCGTCGTCCAACTCGCTGTCGAGGGCGATGTCGATCTCCCCGGCCAGGGTCACGCGCGCCGCGTCGAACGCCACAACGACCCGTACGGTCCCGACGGGTTCGTCTGCGACGCGGATCTGCTCGCTGCTGGTCACGCCCTGTGCCGCCCTCTCTTGGCAACCTCCGACACCGATCCCGGCAGGAGATTAGACGTCCTGCGGCCCGCGCTGCACCACACCCCAAGGGGTGCATCGGCGCGGCGCCAGCTGACTCATCGCCGGCGGCTCGCGGTTGCTGCCAGGCCGGGGTCGCGCCCGCCGTCGAACCGTTGCGACCTCGTAGTACGTGTCTGGGCGTGGCGCGGGCGCACCGGCAATGCGGATTCATCGCGGTTGTCCGGACGGCGCTCAGCAGACCTGTGAGCGGACAGGTAGGTGAGACACGTCGCGTCTCACCTACCTGTCCGGTTCCTCAGATCAGCCATTCCGCATCGCGCCCGTCTGGGGCTCGACAAGGGAATCGTGGACGGGGCGGCGCGCAGCGGGCCACGGCCCTCATCCCTTGTCGGACCCCGCGTTGCGTGCCGACTGCACGGAGATGAACGACAGCGCGGACTCGGCGACGACCTCCCACCCGCTGTAGATCGTCAACGAGTGACCTCGACCGGGGATCTCTTCAATCTCAGTGACGGCCACGTTGCGCCGCTGCTTCTTGTAGGACGCGTTGGTGATGGCCCACGGCACCGTGTTGTCTGCCCCGCCCGAGATCAGCTTCATCGGGCCCCGGTTCGCCGCGAGGGTGTCCACCGACGCCTCCGAGCGGAAGGAGTAGTTCGCGAGAGCCGCCTGGAACAACGGGCGACCGGGTGCCGCGATGTGCTGGGACTCGTACAGGCGCCTCGCCTCAGCCTCGGTCAGCGCGTTGGCCCAGCCGTAGCGGAACTGCTCGAACGTCAGGGCCACCGCCCGCTTGCGATTCGCCGGGTTCCCGAGCACCGGCAGTGAGGACCGCAGGGTCGAGAGCGGCAGCGGCAGGACCCCCTTGAACGGGGCGGGGTCGATCGCCACCGAAGCGGACGCGAGCCCCATGCCGGCGAGTTTCTGGGTGATCAGCCCACCGAACGAGTGACCGACGACGACCGGCTTCGAGTCGAGCGCGCCGATGACGTCGGCCACGTGGGCGGTGACCTGGGCGACGCCCTTGCCGGCCAGGATGGACGGGTCCCGACGCGCCTCGAGGACGGTTGCCGGATCGTCCGGCCAGCTCGGGGCGATCGTCGCAAAGCCCTGCCCCTCGAGCAGTTCGCGCCACGGATCCCAGGAGCCGGCCAGGAGCCAGAGGCCGTGGACGAGGACGACGGTCGGTCTGCCGGACGCGTTGGCCGCGGCGATCTGGGTCCGCTCGGTGGCGGTGATGGTGTCGCTCATCGGGTCAGGAACGCGAGCAGGTCGGCGTTGAGCTGGTCCTTGTGCGTGTCCGTGATGCCGTGCGGCGCACCCGCGTAGACCGTGAGCTCGGCGCCCTTGATGAGCGCGGCCGACGCCTTGCCGCCGACCTCGAACGGCACCACCTGGTCGTCGTCGCCATGGATCACCAGCGTCGGGACGTCGAACGTCGCCAGGTCGTCGCGGAAGTCGGTGGCCGAGAACGCGGCGATGCTCTCGTACGCGTTGCGGTGGCCGGCCTGCAGCCCTTGACGCCAGAACACGTCCTGCATGCCCTGCGACACCGACCCGGGCTCCCGGTTGTTCCCGAAGAACGGGCCCGCGGCGAGGTCCTTGTAGAGCTGGGACCGGTCGGCGAGCGACGCGGAGCGCAGCCCGTCGAACACCTCGATCGGCACGCCGTCGGGGTTGTCCTCGGTGCGCAGCATGAAGGGCGGAACAGCGGAGACCAGGACCGCGCGGGCGATCCGCAGGGTGCCGTGCCGGCTGATGTAGCGGGAGATCTCACCGCCCCCCGTCGAGAAGCCGACGAGCGTGAGGTCCGTGAGGTCGAGCGTCTCGATGAGCGTCGCCAGGTCGTCGGCGTACGTGTCCATCTCGTTGCCGTCCCACGTCTGGGTGGACCTTCCGTGGCCGCGTCGGTCGTGCGCGATCACCCGGAACCCGTGCTCGGCCAGGAACAGGGCCTGGGCCTCCCAGCTGTCGCTGTTGAGCGGCCAGCCGTGGGCAAGGAGCACAGGCGGGCCCGACCCCCAGTCCTTGTAGAAGATCTCGGTTCCGTCGAACGTGGTGACGAAGGGCATGGTGGTGTGCTCCTGCAGGTCGGTGGCGTGATGGACGACCAGAACGTAAGAACCCGTTCGGCGTCACGGGTTGCCCGACGGTGCACAGAACCTGACTCAGAGCGACGGGTCACACGTTCTTGCTCGTGAGTGCACGGATCCACCACCGAACTGCTGACGAACCGACCGCGGACCCGCATACTCCGAGAGTTGCCTCAGGAGACAGGAGCCACCACGTGGCCGTGCTCTTCGACACCGACCTGGTGTCCCGCACAGACCGCATCGAGACGTGGCGCGCCGCGATGGTCGACGCCGTCCTGCCGATGAACCTGTACATCCCCGACGCGGACCGCCTGTCCGCGCGTGTCGAGGCATGGCAGCTGGGCGACCTCAAGCTCGTGCGCGCCGAGTCGAACGTCGGGATGTCGATGGCACTCACGCCACGCCAGGCCGGTGCCCGCGACGAGCCTCTGTTCAGCGTCGGGCTCGCCCTGTGCGGGGGCGGCCAGTACGACCAGTTCGGCGTCCAGCGCACACTTCCGCAGGGCGAGCTTCACGGCGTCGACCTGAGCATTCCCTTCACCTACGGGCGCGACGAGGGCGGTCCGTCGCTCTCGCTCACGGCGATGACCGCGGACCAGCTCGGCATGCCTGTCGACGTCATCCGGCACGCCGTGGTCCGGCTGCACACGAGCCCGCTCTACCCGCTGGTCCGCCAGCACGCGCGGAGCCTGGCAGCCACACCGGCGCTGGCCGACGACCCTGCGGCGACCGAGCTGGGCGCAGCCACGATCGAGCTGGTCCGAGCCCTGTTCGCCTCTGCGTCTCGCGACGTCCGCCACGGTCGCGACCTGCTTGCCGACACCCTGATGACCCGCGTCCGCACCTACGTACGGCTGAACCTGCG
The DNA here is from genome assembly GCF_056406355.1 of Cellulomonas sp. P1_C4. Taxonomy (NCBI): domain Bacteria; kingdom Bacillati; phylum Actinomycetota; class Actinomycetes; order Micrococcales; family Cellulomonadaceae; genus Cellulomonas; species Cellulomonas sp. P1_C4. The sequence goes on from NZ_JBFUAI010000003.1 coordinate 105,641, forward strand.
CGACCCCGACCTGCGGCCCGCGCGGATCGCCGCTGCGCACAACGTCTCGGTCCGCTACCTGTTCCGGATCTGCCAGGAGGCCGGGTTCAGCATCGAGCAGTGGATCATCACGCAACGACTCCTCGGTGCCCGCGACGAGCTGGGCTCGTCGTCGAGCCGCGGTCGGAGCATCGAGTCGATCGCGCGCGGCTGGGGGTTCGCGGACCCAGCGCACTTCAGTCGACGCTTCCGCGACCGCTTCGGCATGACCCCGCGCGACTGGCGAACGGCCGCGACGCGCTCGTGACCGATCCGCCGGCCCGCAACGCTGGCTGGCGCATCATCCGCGCGCCTGGTTGTCGGTCCAGATTCCCCTCGGCCAGAGCGAGACAGGCGCCTTGCGCGAGCTCGCGGACTGCACGATCGCCGGCTCCGGGCGGTGGGATTCACGAACGGGTGGCGCAGCAGCCGCTTGCTCGCGTGGCGCAGTGTGCTCCGTCCATCGCTGCCCGTCCCACCATCTCAGCGCGGTGGGGTCGTTCGGGTCGTTGTCCCAAGCGGGAGCGGCGTTGCTCAGGGCCACACCGTATCGACGATGGGCGTGGCGGCTGCCTCGAATCGACGCCTGGTTGCTCACATAGTGGAACCGAGGGACGTTCTGATCTGGCACGTATCTGGCACGGACGCACGAAGGCCCCCTCGAAAGGGGGCCTGACCTGCGGTTCTACTGGCTCCCTCGACTGGACTCGAACCAGTAACCGTCCGATTAACAGTCGGATGCTCTGCCAATTGAGCTACGAGGGATCGTGCGGGAAGAAACTCTAGCAGCCGAATCCGGGTGCCTCGGACGCTCAGCGGGGGAGTCCGACGGCGTCGCGCACCTCGTCCTCGGCAGCATCCACGACGGCCGCGACCTCGGGGTCGGACAGGTCGATGGACGCATCGCCGAGGACCTGCGTGAACAGCTCGCCGCCCTCGTCGCGCCGCAGGACGACGCGGGCGCGCTGGCCGCCGGGAAGTGTGACGGACACCGCATGGACGACGGACTGCTGCACGCGCTCGCGGAACGTCTGGGAGAACGCGAACGAGCCGGGCACCTCGGAGAACGTCAGCCGGTCGGTGTCGCCCCACACCCAGCGCAGGGTCATGGTGCGGGTGGCGGGGTCGAGGGATCCGTGGTCGACGTCCGACCAAGGGTGCCGGAGAGCCGGTCCGTCCGGGCCCAGGAGGTGCAGCGCGCGCCGGGTCGCGACGGCCCAGCGCCCGTCGGTGAGCTCGGTGCTGACGAGGACGGCGTCACCGGGCTGCAGGTCGAGCCGGGCGCGGTCGACGGCGGGCAGTCGGCGTCGGGAGAACAGGGGCACCCGGTCACGGTACCCGCGTGGCACACGCGCTCTAAAAGAGACAAAGCGGGCTATTGGTATCAAGTTGCCCGATGGAGGATCGTTGAGTCAGGCGCGGTCGGCCCCGATCGTGCCCTCGGAGCGCGATGGATCGAGAGGTACGCCATGAAAGCTACGTATCGGGTGCTCGCCTACTTGGTGGCCGCAGGAGTCTTCGTCCAGGCGGGCGCCATCGCGCTCGGTTGGTTCACGACCATCCACGAGCTGGACGACGGCGCCGTCATCGACTCGAACTACGAAGGCAACATCGGGCACTCGATCCACGGCACCAACGGGATGATGGTCATCCCCGTGCTCGTGATCGCGCTGCTCATCGTGTCCTTCTTCGCCAAGTTCGCCGGCGCGGTGCGATACGCGTTGATCATCTTCGGTCTCACCCTGCTCCAGATCGCGCTCGCGTTCGTGGCGTTCGGCGCCCCGGTGGTCGGTTTCCTGCACGGGATCAACGCGCTCGCGCTCCTCGGAGTGAGCATCATGGCCGCGACGCGCGTGCCGAGGGGTGTGACGACGACAGGCACCTCGGCCCCGGCCGAGGTCACCGCCTGAGCACGTGACCGACCGGGAGGCGTTGGGCCGACGGCGTCGGGTGGTGGCGGCCGTCGTCGCCACCGTGCTCGTGGTCGGCCCGCTCGCCTGGTTCTGGTGGACCAGCCTCGTCCCGGCGAACGCGTCCGTGATGGACATGGGGTACCCGGACTCCGGCGGCGGGCCGACTGAGTGGGTGGGTGGTGCCCACGAGCACGGAGCCGTCGACGGGCCGACCGTGAGCGTCGAGGCGCTCACGGGCCCGTCGACGGGTGTCCCCGATGTCGACGTGACGTTGACGGCCGAGTCGGGGCCCGTCTCGCTCGGCGGCGGTCGCTCGATCCAGGGCTACACGCTCAACGGCACCTCGCCAGGCCCGACCATCGACGCGCAGGTCGGCGACGTCGTGCAGGTGACGCTGGTCAACCGCTCGGTGCCCGACGGCACGACCCTGCACTGGCACGGCGTCGACGTGCCCAACGCGGAGGACGGCGTCGCCGGCGTCACGCAGGACGCCGTCCCCGTGGGCGGCTCGCACGTGTACCGGTTCGTCGCCGAGGATGCCGGCACGTTCTGGTACCACTCCCACCAGGTCTCGCACGCGCAGGTCCGCGGCGGCCTGTTCGGAGTCCTGGTGGTCCATCCCGCGACGTCCGACGACGCCGAGGTGGTCGCCGCGGTGCACACGTACGGGTCGACGCCGACGATCAACGGCAGTCCCGACGACCTGCGCGCCGCCGCCGAGTCCGGCGACCGCGTCCGCGTCCGCGTGGTCAACACGGGCTCCGGGGTGCTGCGGGCGTGGGTGCCCGACGCGGACTACCGCCTGCTCGCGGTCGACGGTCGCGACGTGCACGAACCGGGGGCGGTGCACGACCAGGCCGTGGTCCTCGGCGGCGGAGGTCGGGCCGACCTCGAGGTGACCGTCCCGTCCGACGGCCCGGTCCGCGTGCGGCTCGGGTCGCAGTCGGTGGTCGTCGGCCCGTCCGGTGACGCCCCGGGCGGCGACGACCCTCGCGCCGCGCTCGACCTCCTCACCTACGGCACGCCCACGGACGTCGGCTTCGACCCGCGCGCAGCCGACCGGCACTTCACCTACGCGATCGGCCGGCGTCCGGGCTTCGTCGACGGCCGCCCGGGGCTGCAGTGGACCATCAACGGGCACACGTACCCCGACGTCCCGATGTTCGTCGTGCGGGAGGGGGACGTCGTCCGGATGACGCTGCGCAACACCAGCGGCCAGCCGCACCCGATGCACCTGCACGGCCACCACCTGCTCGTCCTGTCCCGGGACGGGCAACCGTCGACCGGCAGCCCGTGGTGGACCGACTCGCTGGAGATGACCGCTGGGGAGACGTACGAGGTCGCGTTCGTCGCCGACAACCCCGGCATCTGGATGGACCACTGCCACAACCTCCCGCACGCGCAGGCGGGGCTCGTCGCACACGTGGCCTACGAGGGCGTGACCGACCCGTACGTGCTGGGCGGCGAGGCCGACAACGCGCCCGAGTGAGCGTCGGTAGGGTGTGCGGTGCCTCGGGGCAGTAGCTCAGCCGGTCAGAGCAGCGGACTCATAATCCGTGGGTCGTGGGTTCAAGCCCCACCTGCCCCACCGATGCATCAGCACCGAACCACCGTCGCAGGCTGCTGACCAGGTCGCCCTGGTCGTCGCCGACCCACGCCACGTGGCCGTCGGGCCGCAGCAGCACGGCCGGCACGTCCAGGTCGTCGGTCGTGTCGACGACGTGGTCGACGCGCTGCGCCMAACCCTCGACCGACAGTCGCCCGGTCTGGTCGAGCAGCAGCCCGCGACCGCCGCGCAGGAGCTCGAAGAGGCGGCCCTGCGTCAGCCGGACGTCCCGCAACCGCCGGCCCAGCAGCTCGTGCCCCTCGCCGAGGTCGTAGCGGATCCCGGTCGCCGTGATCTTCTCGACGAGGTGCCGGTTCACGTCGTCGAAGTCCATCAGCTCCTCCACGAGGCGGCGCACGGCCTGCGCGCCCGGCTCGAGGGACGACAGCTCGACCAGGACGCGGGTGGTGTCCAGCACGTCGGCCGCCACCGGGCGCCGTTCGGCCTCGTAGCTGTCGAGCAACCCCTCCGGCGCCCAGCCGTCGACCTCGGCGGCCAGCTTCCAGCCCAGGTTGAACGCGTCCTGGAGGCCGAGGTTGAGCCCCTGGCCGCCGTTGGGCGGGTGGACGTGCGCCGCGTCGCCGGCCAGCAGCACCCGCCCGGCCCGGTACCGCTCGGCCAGGCGGGTCGCGTCGCCGAACCGGGAGAGCCAGCGGGGGGAGTGCGCGCCGAAGTCGGTGCCGGCGAGCCTGCGCACCTGCCGCTTCAGCTCGTCCAGCGTCGGCGGGACGGACGGGTCCTCGGCGAGCCCGTCGGCGGGCGCGCCGAGCCGGTACACCCCGTCACCGAGCGGCACCGCGCCGAACCCCCGGTGGGTCTTGTGCACCTCGGCGACCACGGCGGCCAGCGTCTCCGGCGGTGTGGTCACCTCCACCTCGCCCAGCAGCCACTCGTGCCTGGTGGGGTCGCCGGGGAAGCCGATCCCGAGCAGCCTGCGCACGGCGCTGCGACCGCCGTCACACCCGACCAGGTAGCGCGAGCGCAGCCGCGTGCCGTCCGCCAGCTCGACGGTCACGGCCTCGCCGTCCTGGCTGAGCCCGAGAACCTCGCTCGCCCGCCGGACCTCGACGCCGAGCCCGACGGCGTGGTCGAGCAGCAGGCGGTCGGTGGTGGTCTGCGGAATACCGAGGACGAACGGATAGGGGGTGTCCAGCCCTGCCGGCGTCGGCTTGCGGATGCCGGCGAAGAAGCCACCGACCGGGTGCTGGCGGCCGAGGGCGAGGAACTGCTCGAGCAGGCCGCGCTGGTCCATGATCTCCACGCTGCGCGCGTGCAGACCGAGCGAGCGGACGACCCGGGTCGGCTCGGCGTCCCGCTCCAGCACGAGCGGGTGCACCCCGCGCAGCCGCAGCTCTCCGGCCAGCATCAGACCGGTGGGCCCGCCCCCGGCGACGATCACGTCGATCATGGTTCTCCCTCGCCTCGAGAGTCGGCTGCGCGAAACGAAACGACCAGCTGCGGGCACCGTCCATTCTGGCGGAGCCTCTCCGGTCGCCGGACGGCCCGACTCCTGCCACGATCTCGGGCACGGCACGATGGCGGAAGGGTGAGGGCAGTGGTCTCGACGAACGGCACGGTCAACGCAGAGCGGTCCTGGGAGCTCGCGGCTCGGGCCGGGTACGCGGTGAGCGGCGTCCTGCACGTGCTCATCGGCGTCCTCGCCCTGCGGGTCGCCTTCGGCAACAGCGGCGAGAAGGCGGACCAGTCCGGAGCGCTCGCCGCGATCGCGAGCACGCCCTTCGGGGGCCTCGTCCTCTGGTTCTCGGTCCTCGCGTTCCTCGCGCTCGGCGCGTGGCAGGTGGCCAAGGCGATCCACGGCGGCTCGCCGACGGGCGGCAAGAGCGACAGCGGTGCGGGGGACCGGGCCAAGGCGGTCGGTCGCGCGGTGGTCTACCTGGCGCTCGCGTTCGCGGCCTTCAGCTTCGCGCGCGGTGGTGGCAGCTCGAGCTCGCAGCAGACGGCCGACGCCACGGCGAAGCTGATGGGCGCGCCGGGAGGTCGGATCCTCGTCGCCGCGGTGGGCCTGGCGGTCGTCGTCGTGGGCGGGTACCACGTCTACAAGGGCTGGACCAAGAAGTTCCTCGAGGACCTCCACCGGCTCCCCTCGGGTCCCGCCGGCCCGACCGTTCGGCGCCTCGGCATCGCCGGGTACGTGCTCAAGGGGGTCGCACTCGCGATCGTCGGAGTGCTCTTCGTCACGGCCGCCGCCGAGGCCAACCCGTCGAAGGCGACGGGCCTGGACGGCGCCCTGCACACCCTCCGGGACCAGCCTGCGGGGGTCGCGATGCTGGTCATCGTCGCGCTGGGGCTCATTGCCTACGGCATCTACTCGTTCGCGCGCGCCCGTTATGGCCGGATATAAATCACCCGTTTGCGCGCGAAACGTGCGGGGCGCTTGTTGCACAAGCGTCCAGTTTCGGGCATAGTTCCCTTCGTCAGCGACAACGGCAAACCCGCTGCAAGGCGGGGACGCAAAGCCACGGGGCCTACAGGGCCAGCCGAGCTACCGAACGACAGGAGAACAGTCATGGCTGTCACCACGATCACCGACGCCCCCCTCTCGCAGGGCGCTCTGCTCACGCCGGGCGAGGTCGCCGTGCTCTTCCGCGTCGACCCGAAGACGGTCACGCGCTGGGCCCAGGCCGGCAAGCTCTCGGCCGTCCGCACCCTCGGCGGCCACCGCCGTTTCCACGAGTCCGAGGTGCGTTCGCTCCTCACGGGCGTCCCCACGCAGCGCGCGGAGTGACCTCGACCCCCAGCTTTTCCTGAGACAGCCCCTTCCGATGTCGGGAGGGGCTCTTCTCATGTCACGGGGTCGCGGACGATCGGGCAGGTCATGCAGTGCCCGCCCCCGCGTCCGCGGCCCAGCTCGGCCCCTCTGATCTCGACGACCTCGATGCCCGCGGCGCGCAGCAGCGCGTTCGTCGTGGTGTTGCGGTCGTAGGTGAACACGACGCCCGGCTCGACGGCCACGGCGTTGTTGCCGCTGTCCCACTGCTGACGCTCGGACGCGTAGGCGTCCCCGCCGGTCTCGATCACGCGCAGCGACGGGAACTCGAGCGCGTGGGCGACGACGTCGACGAAGCGTGCGCCGCCCTCGTCCGTGATGTGCACGCGGCCCCGGTCCGCGGGCCGCAGCGTGAACGCGTGGATGCCGTCCACGATCTTCGGGTACAGCGTCACCACGTCCCGGTCCGCGAACGTGAACACCGTGTCCAGGTGCATCGCGGCCCGCAGCCGGGGCATCCCTGCGACGACCACGCGGTCGGCGGCGCCCTGGGCGAACAGCGCGGCGGCCAGCTGCGTGATGCCCTGGCGGGACGTGCGTTCGCTCATGCCGACGAGCACCGTGCCGTTGCCGACGGGCATGACGTCGCCACCCTCGATCGTCGCGCGACCCCAGTGCCGCTCGGGGTCACCCCACCACACGGTGGAACCCGCGAAGTCCGGGTGGAACAGGTAGACGGCCTTCATCAGGAGCGTCTCGTCGCGCCGCGCCGCGTAGTGGAGCGGGTTCAGCGTGACGCCCCCGTACAGCCAGCAGGTGGTGTCGCGCGTGTAGAGCGTGTTGGGCAGCGGGGGCATCACGTACTCGTGCGCGTCGGGGGAGTACTCGGCGAGCGCGAAGTGCTCGTCGTCGAACCCGCCGGTGATGTCGACGGTGGCCAGGCCTCCGATGAGGAACTCCGCCAGCCGGCGGGGCTCGAGCCGCTCGAGAAACTCGCGGGCGTCGTCGACCAGCTCCAGGCCGACGTCGTCGGCCACGATCTTGCGGTCGAGGAGCCAGTCGCGTGCGCCGCGGACCGCCATGGTCTGCGCCAGCACGTCGTGCAGCTCCAGCACCTCGACGTCGCGTGCCCGAAGCTCGCCGACGAAGGCGCGGTGGTCGCGGATCGCGTTCTCGACCCACAGGACGTCGTCGAACAGCAGGTCGCCGGCGTTCGTCGGCGTCAACCGCCGGTGCGCGAGGCCCGGCTCGCAGACGAGCACCTTGCGCAGGCGACCGACCTCGGAATGCACGCCCGCGGTGGGGTGGTCGGTCGGCATCGCGGGCCCTCCAGGTGGCGTCACCGGCCACGCTACAACTGGCTCAGCGCAGCGTCCCGAGCACCGCGGTGCGGACGTCCTCCAGCGATCGGTCCGGCTGGAACACGAGCCACTCGAGGCCGGCCAGCAGGGTCGCGCCGAACAGCGCCGCGGCCGTCAGCGACGGGTCCCGCTCCGGCCACGTCTCGGCGACGACGGCCGCGAACGCTCCCATCGACTCGTCCCGCACCAGCCGGATCGAGTCCTGCCAGCTGCGCCCGGTGCGGAACGTCTCGGCGACCATGAGCTTGGCGAAGTCCGGGTGCGCCCGGACCTGCGTGAGCAGCTCGGTGACCAGCGTCTCGAGCGCCTCCCGGCCGTGCAGGCCCTCGGCGGCACCGCGAAGCGCGGCGGTCAGCCGGGTGACGCCCTCGGTGATGATCGCCTCGAACAGCCCGGACTTCGAGCCGAAGTTGTAGAAGACGCTGCCCTTGGCGACGCCCGCGGCCGACGCGATGTCGTCGACGGACGTCGCCGTGAAACCGCGGTCCGCGACGAGCGCGAGGGCGGCCTCGACGATGTGCTCCCGGGTGGTCGCGCTCATGGGCGTCAGCCTCTCAGATGCTCAGCGCCGGGTGCAGGCGCGCCACGGTCCAGGTCCGCAGCCGCCCGGCCTTCCACGACGTCACGGCGAGCGAGGCCACCGTGAGGCCGACGAGGTACGCCACGGCGGTCCAGAGGCGGACGTCCGGCGTGCCGGTGATGAGGTCGCGCAAGCCCTCGACCGCGTACGTCATGGGCAGAAGGGGGTGGATCGCCTGGAAGAACGCGGGGGTCGTCTGGACGGGGTAGGTGCCGCTGGCCGACGTGATCTGCAGCATGAGCAGCGCTATCGTGGCCACCTTGCCGGCGGCGGAACCCAGGACGGCGATCAGCATCTGCTGCACGGCCAGGAACGCCGCGGCCACGAGCAGCAGGAACGCGACCGTGCCCGCCGCGTGTCCGATGTTCAGCCCGAGCCCCAGGCCGACCACGCCGAGCAGCAGCGCGACCTGACCGGCACCGATCACCAGCGACGGCAGGTAGCCGGCGAGCGCGACCCGCCAGCCGGCCGCCGGCGTGGCCAGAGCGCGGGTGGGCAGCGGCCGCAGCAGCAGCCAGGTGATGAGTCCGCCGACGAACAGGGCCAGCGGGATGAACAGGGGAGCGAACCCCTCGCCGAGGCTGGCGGCGGGGGCCACGTCCTCGTCGTCGATGGCAACGGGCGTGGCGAGGGCGTCGGCTCGGGTGGTGCGCTGCGCGTCGGTGTCGTCAGGGATCTGACCGGCGCCGTCGGTCAGGCCGTCGGCCAGCTGCTGCGCGCCGCCGCCCAGCTKGCCGGTCCCGTCGGCCACCTGGGTCGCGCCGTCGGCGAGCGTCGCGGTGCCCGTCGCGAGGGCCGACGCCCCGGTGGCGAGCGAGTCGGCGCCGTCGGCCGCCTGCTGCGCGCCCGAGGCGAGCGTGGTGGCGGCGGTGGACAGGGTGCCCGCGGAGTCCGCGAGCGTGTCGAGGCCCGTGCTGAGCTGCGAGGCGCCGTCGGCCGCCTGCKCGGCGCCGGCGTCGAGGGCGTGCAGCTGCTCGGTMATCGTCGCGAGGTCGCCCGCCGACGGCAGGTCCGTGCCCGCCAGCCCGGCCAGGAGCGCGGCCGCGTCGGGGTCGCCCGCCGTCGCCCGCGCCGTGAGGTAGGCGGTGACCTGGTCCAGCCCGGTCGAGAGGGCGGGGAGCTTCCCGGTGAGGGTGTCGACCTGCTCGGTGGCCGTGTGGACGCCGTCGGCGACCGACTGCACACCGGCGCTGAGCGCCGCGCCCGAGTCGGCGGCGGTCGTGGCTCCGGTCGAGAGCCGCGAGGCGCCGGACGCCAATTGCGCCGCGCCGCTGGCCACCTGGCCGGTGCCGTCGTCGAGCGCCGCCGCGCCGTCGGCCAGCTGCGACGCGCCGTCGCGGGCGTCGGTGGCGCCGTCGGCCACCTGCTGGGCGCCGTCGCTGAGCTGCGCCGAAGCGTCCCGCAGCGAGATCGCGCCGTCGGCGGCCTGCAGCATGCCGTCCCGCGCGGAGCCGAGCCCGATCAGCACCTGGTCCACGGCCTCCTCGCCGGCGGTCGCCGCGACCGCGTCGCGTACGTGGTCCATGGCCGAGCGCCCGAGGGTGGTGCCGATGAAGGAGTTGGCGTCGTTGTACGTGACGTCGATCTGCGCCGCGGTCGGGTCGTCGCCTCCCGCGGAGACGAGGTCGGCTGAGAAGTCCGTGGGGATGGTGACTGCGAAGTAATAGTCGCCGTCGCGGACGCCCGCGGCCGCGTCGGAGGCGTCGGTGACCACCCAGTCGAGCGCGCCGCCGTCGGTGAGCTCGTCGGTGAGGTCCTGCCCGGCGGTCACGGGAGATCCGTCGCGCTCCGCGCCCGCGTCGGCGTTCACCAGGGCGACGGGCATGGCGTCCAGGTGCCCGGTCGGGTTCCAGAACGCCCACAGGTAGAGCGCGCCGTACAGCAGCGGCACGAGCAGCATCGCGGCGACGGCGAGCCGGGGGAGCCGACCGCGTCCGAACCGGCGGAGCTCGGTGCCGGAGGTGAGCGAGAGCATGACGATCCTTCAGTCGGTGAGGGAGCTGGGGGCGGAGACGGGCACGACGGTCCAGGTGGTGCCTGCGGCCTCGTCGGCGGCCGCGCAGGACACGACGACGGTGACGCCGGTGGCGGCGAGCGCTTCGAGCCGGTGCCAGACGATCCGGCGGCGGGCTCGGTCGTGGACCTGGTCGACGTCGTCGACGACGAGCAGGCCGGGACGCTGGGCCATCGCGAGCGCGATGCGGAGCAGGAGGACGTCGACCTCGTCGAGGTGCCAGACGACGGTCTGGACGTCGGGCACGGGTCGCTCGCCGAAGACGGGCGCGAGCACGCGGTCCACGAGCGCCTGGTCGGCGCGCGGCGAGCGGCGGTACCAGGGCGACAGCCACGCGAGGCGCTCCCGCACGTGGGCTCCGACGGTGACGGAGTCGTCCAGCTCGTCGATCCCGGCGAAGCCGGCCAGGGCCGCCTCGCGGTGGACGGCCGCGCGGTGCGCCGGGAGGTGGTGACCCAGGACGACGAGGTCCGACGACGAGTCGGGCACCATCCGGCCCGCGAGTGTGAGCAGCAGGCTCGAGCGCCCGGCGCCCTGCGGCCCCTGGATCAACGTGAGCTCGCCCGCGACGAGGTCGAGGTTGACCGGGCCGTACACGGTGCCGCGGTCGGCGTGCAGCTGGAGCGCGCGGGCGCGGACGGCGGGCGTCGGCGCCTCGACCTCGGGGGGGAGGGTCACGGGTGCGAGGGTCATCGGAACTCCTTCAACTGACCGGTCAGTACAAAAGCGTAGCCCGTCGTAGGGCCCTCGTCGCGGGCGGGGCGTGTCGTTCTCCTCACACTCGGTGGCCGGGCCCGCCCGCCCGAGGCTGCGGGCACCTCGTCGGCCGGTCCGCCGTGCGAGGATCGGCGCATGGCGATGCGAGAGATCCGGACAGTCGGAGACCCCGTCCTGCGCACACCCTGCGACCCGATCACGACGATCGACGACCGCGTACGCGGCCTCGTCGAGGACCTGCTCGAGACGGTCGACACCGACGGGCGCGCCGGCCTGGCCGCGAACCAGATCGGGGTCAGCCTGCGGGCGTTCTCCTGGAACATCGACGACGAGGTGGGCTACGTGCTCAACCCGGTCATCGTGGAGCTGTCGGAGGACGAGTACCAGGACGGCGACGAGGGCTGCCTGTCGGTCCCGGGGCTCTGGTACCCGACGCACCGGTCCTGGTACGCCCGCGTCGTCGGCACGGACCTGGACGGCAAGGAGGTCGTCGTCGAGGGTGTCGAGCTGATGGCGCGGTGCCTCCAGCACGAGGTCGACCACCTCGACGGGATGCTCTACCTCGACCGCCTGGAGCGGTCCGTGCGCAAGAAGGCCATGCGCGCCATCCGCGACACGCTCTAGCTGATCGGCCGCAGGCTGGCGCCTGCGGTGCTCGTCGGGCATGCTGTCCCCAGCACGCCGCGAGCAGCAGTACTTTGTGCGCGATTCTGAAACGTGACTGAGGTCGTTGGGGAAGGCGAACCTCGAGCCCGTTCAGGAGGACGACCATGGCTGGTGCGATTACCCGCGGTGTACTTTTCGTGCACTCTGCACCGCGAGCGCTGTGCCCCCACGTGGAGTGGGCGGCAGGCAACGTGCTGGGCACGCGCGCCTCGTTCGACTGGACGGCGCAGCCGGCCGGTCCGGGCTTCTACCGCGCCGAGCACTCGTGGCAGGGACCCCAGGGCACCGGCGCGCGTCTGGCGTCCGCCCTGCGCGGCTGGGCGCACCTGCGCTACGAGATCACCGAGGAGGCCAGCCACGGCGTCGACGGCTCCCGCTGGAGCCACACGCCCGAGCTGGGGATCTTCCACGCCGCGACCGACGTGCACGGCAACATCGTGGTGCCCGAGGACCGCATCCGTGCCGCGCTCGAGCACGCCGGGGACGCCCAGCGGCTGCGCACCGAGCTCGACCTGGCGCTCGGGCAGGCGTGGGACGACGAGCTCGAGCCGTTCCGCTACGCGGGCGCGGGCGCCCCGGTCCGCTGGCTGCACCGGGTCGGCTGAGCACGGCGGAGGCCCGCACCGACACCGGTGCGGGCCTCACGGCTGTCCGGACGGCTAGACCGATGCCACGACCAGAGCGACGTTGTGGCCGCCGAACCCGAACGAGTTGTTGACCGCCGCGATGTCGCCGTCACGCAGGGCGCGGGGCTTGTCGCGGACCAGGTCGAGCACCAGCTCGGGGTCGGGGTTGTCGACGTTGATGGTCGGCGGGGCGAGCCGGTCGCGCAGCGCGAGGATCGTGAAGATCGTCTCCAGCGCACCGGCGCCACCGAGCAGGTGGCCGGTCATCGACTTGGTGGCCGAGAGAGCAACGTGGTCGGCCTCGTCGCCCAGCAGGCCGCGGATCGAGCGGGCCTCGATGAGGTCGCCCACCACCGTCGAGGTCGCGTGCGCATTGACGTGGACCACGTCGATGCGGGCGATCCCCGACTCCTCGAGCGCGGAGCGCATCGCGCGGATCTGGCCCTCGCCGGACGGCTCGGGAGAGGTGATGTGGTACCCGTCGGCGGACAGGCCGACGCCGGCGATGCGGGCGTAGACCCGGGCGCCGCGGGCGGCGGCGTGCTCGGCGCTCTCCAGCACGACCACGCCGGCGCCGTCGCCCATCACGAAGCCGTCGCGGTCGACGTCGTACGGGCGCGACGCTCCCTCGGGGTTGTCGTTGCGCAGCGAGAGCGTCCGGGACGCGGCGAACGCGGCCACGTTCATCGGGTGGATCGACGCCTCGGTGCCGCCGGCGATGACGACGTCGGCCCGCCCGGTGCGGATCATCTCGACGGCGTAGCCGATGGCCTCGGCGCCCGACGCGCAGGCGGACACGACCGCGTGGGCCCCGGCGCGGGCGCCGAACTCGAGCGACACGTAGGCCGTGGGGGAGTTGGGCATGAGCATCGGCACCGTCATGGGCAGCACCCGGCGCGCGCTGTTGTGCGTGAGCAGGGCCTCCCACGCGTCCAGGATCGTGCGGATGCCGCCGATGCCGGAGGACACGACGGAGCCCAGCCGGTCGCCGTCCACCTCGGGCGAGCCGGCGTCGGCCCAGGCCTCGCGCGCCGCGATGATCGCGTACTGCGCGGAGGGGTCCATCTTCTTCAGCTCGGGGCGCGCGAGGACCTCGGCGGGGTCGACCTTGATGGTCGCCGCGAACTCGACGGGCAGGCCGAACCGCTCGACCCAGTCGTTGTCGAAGCGCCGGGCGCCCGACTCGCCGTTCAGCGCGGCGGCCCAGGTGCTGGGGACGTCCCCGCCGAGAGGCGTGGTGGCTCCCAGTCCGGTGACGACGACGTCGGGTACGTGGCTCATCGGTGCTCCTGGTCGGCGATCGAGAGGCGGCGAGGGGTGGTCGGTCCCGGGCGTAGGTGTCCGGGACCGACCCGGTGGCTCAGGCTCAGGCCTGGGCGCCCGTGATGAACGTGACGGCGTCGCCGACCGTGGCGAGGTTCTTGACCTCGTCGTCGGGGATGCGCACGTCGAACTTCTCCTCGGCGAGCGTGACGATCGTCATCATCGACAGCGAGTCGATGTCGAGGTCGTCGGTGAAGGACTTCTCGGGCAGGACGGAGTCCGTGGGCAGGCCGGTCTCCTCGCTGACGATCTCGGCCAGACCGGCCAGGATCTCCTGCTCGCTGTACGCCATGGGGTGTCTCCTCGTGTCGGGTGGTGCTTCGGGGATGAAGCTGTGGGGTCGGACGAACGGTACAACCGTGGCGGTCGAACCTCCGGGTTCAGGGCAGGACGACGACCTGCGCCGCGTAGACCAGGCCGGCGCCGAAGCCGATCTGCAGAGCCAGCGCGCCGCTCGACACCTGGCCCTCGCGCAGCAGCCGCTCGGCGGCCAACGGGATCGACGCGGCGGACGTGTTGCCCGTGTCCGCGATGTCGCGCCCGACGACGACCGAGTCCGGGAGCTTCAGCGTCTTGATCATCTGGTCGATGATCCGCATGTTCGCCTGGTGGGGGATGAACGCCTCGATCTCGTCGGCGGTCACCCCGGCGGCGTCCATGGCCTTCTGCGCGACGGGGGCCATCTGCCAGACCGCCCACTTGTAGACGCTCGGGCCCTCCTGGCGCAGGGTCGGCCAGCCGGCGCCCTCGTCGCGGGTGGCCAACCACGAGTGCGTCTGCCGGATCGCCTGCGACTGGCTGCCGTCCGAGCCCCAGATGGTCGGGCCGATGCCGGGCGTGTCGGACGGGCCGATGACGACCGCGCCGGCGCCGTCGCCGAGCAGGAAGGAGATCGAGCGGTCGGTCGGGTCGACGAACTCGCTCATCTTCTCCGCGCCGATGACGAGCACGTGCCGCGCGGTGCCCGCGCGGACCAGGGCGTCGGCCTGGCCGATGCCGTAGCAGTAGCCGGCGCAGGCGGCCGAGATGTCGAACGCGGCCGCCGGGGTCGCGCCGATGCGGTCCGCGATGATCGCGGCACCGGCCGGTGTCTGGTGGAAGTAGGTGACCGTCGACAGGATGACGACGTCGATGTCCGCGCCGGTCAGGCCCGCGTTCGCGATCGCCTGCAGCGCGGCGGCCTCCGCGAGGTCGAGCACGTCGGTGCCCGCCTCGGCGCGCCGCCGCGTGATGATGCCGGTCCGCTGCCGGATCCACTCGTCCGAGGAGTCGATGGGTCCGACCAGCTCGTCGTTGGGCACGACCCGCTCGCCGCGGACGCCGCCGAGGCCGAGGATGCGGGTGTGCGCCGGCCCGGTGGCCTGCGTGAGGGTGGGACGGGTCACGACGGGTTCTCCTGAGCTGGTGCGGGGGTTCCGGCGTGCCGACGGACGAGATCGCGCGCGGCATCGAGGTCGGCGGGGGTCTTGACGGCGACCGTCTCGACCCCGGGAAGCGTACGCCGGGCCAGCCCGGTGAGCACTCCTGCCGGTGCCACCTCGAGCAGGCCGGTGACCCCGAGCTCGAGCAGCGTGGCCTGGCACAGGTCCCAGCGCACCGGGTTGGCCACCTGCGCGACGATGAGCTCCAGGGCGCGCGCGCCCGAGGCGGTGACGCTGCCGTCCGAGTTGGTGAGCAGCCGCACCTGCGGCTCGCCGGGCGTCACGTCGTCCGCGGCGGCCCGCAGCTCGGCGACGGCAGGCGCCATGTGCTCGGTGTGGAACGCGCCGGCCACCTGCAGGGGGACGACGCGGGCGCGGGTCGGAGGGGCGGCAGCGAACGCGGCGAGGGCGTCGAGCGTGCCCGCCGCGACGACCTGGCCGCCGCCGTTGACGTTCGCGGGGACCAGCCCGTGGGTCGCGAGTGCCGCCAGCACCTCGTCCGGGTCGCCGCCCAGCACCGCGCACATGCCCGTGGGCGTCACGGCCGCCGCGCGGGCCATCGCCGCGCCGCGCACGGTGACCAGGCGCAGCGCCTCGTCGTCGGTGAGCACGCCCGCGATCGCCGCAGCGGCGAGCTCGCCGACGGAGTGCCCCGCCGTGAAGCCGGCCACCCTTTGCGCAGCGACCGCGAGGGAGCCGTCGGCGTCGAGGTCGAGGACGGCCCGCAGGCTCGCCAGGGCCGTGGCCACGAGGAGCGGCTGAGCGACGGCGGTGTCCCGGATGGTCTCGGCGTCGGACGTGGTGCCGTGGGCGACCAGGTCGAGGCCGGTCGTGCGGGACGCCCGCGCGATCGACTCGGAGACGGAAGGCAGCTCGAGCCACGGGGCGAGCATGCCGGGGGACTGGGCGCCCTGACCGGGGCAGACGACTGCGAGCACCCGACCACTCTGCCTGGCCCGCGACGCCGACCCGCCTCACGGCGTGCACCAACCTTCTCCGACGCCCTTGTGCGACTCCTACAAGAGGTCAGCGCGCGCTGACGGTCGGCGCAGCGGCGGCTGCGTCGAGCCGGCCGAGGGCCAGCGCGGTCTGCAGGACGTAGGACTCGCGGGCGTCCAGCGGGTCCCACCCGGTCACGTCCGACACCCGGCGCAGGCGGTACCGCACCGTGTTCGGGTGCACATAGAGCGTCCGGGCCGCGGCCTCGAGCGACCGACCGGTGCCGAGGTATGCCGACAGCGTCTCCAGCAGGGACCCCGGGCTCGCCGCCAGCGGCGCGTACGCCTGCGCGACGAGCGCGGTGCGCGCGGTCACGTCGCCGATCAGCACGCGCTCCGGCAGCAGCTCGTCGGCCTGCACGGGCCGGGGCGCCTGCTCCCAGGCCGGGGCCGCGAGCAGCCCGGACAGGGCAGCGCGGGCGGACCGCGCGGAGTCCGTGAGGTCACCCACCACCGGACCGATCACCACGGGGCCGGGGCCGAACCGGGGCAGCAGGGTGGCCGCCGCCGTGCGGAGGTCGCCCTCGCCGCCGAGGAACACGACGAGGCGGTCGCCCTGGATGCCCACGAGGGCGTCGTCGGCGGCGCGGCGGGTGGCCCGACGCAGCTCGGCCGCCCGGACGTCGTCGAGCGCGGACGTCGTCGTCCCCACCATGACCAGCGTCGATCCCCGTCCGCTCCACCCGAGCGCGGCGATGCGCGAGCGCAGCGCGTCGTCGACGTCGCCCCGCACGAGGGCGTCGACGACGAGCGCCTCGAGCCGGGCGTCCCACGCACCGCGCACCTCGGCGGCGCGGGCGTAGACCTCCGCCGCCGAGAAGGCCACCTCGCGCGAGTAGCGCAGGACGGCCTCGCGGACCTCGCGCTCGTCGCCCGGTGCAGCGAGGCGGTCGCTGTGCGTCTCGACCACGTCGACGACGACCCGGACCAGCTGCAGCGTGTGCTGCAGCGAGATCGACCGGGTCAGCTCCGGGGGAGCGGCGGCGAAGATGTCCCCGACGCCGTGCGGCGGCCGGGTCGGCTCCGCGAACCAGGTGACGAAGGCCGTGATGCCCGCCTGGGCGACCAGGCCCACCCACGACCGGTCCTCGGCCGGGAGCGCGCGGTACCACTCGAGGTCGTCGTCGAGCCGTCGCATCGCCGCCGCCGACAGGAGCCCGGCGCTGTCGCGCACCCGGCGCTGCGTCTCGGGGCCGCCGCGTGCCTCGAGCACGGGCGCCCGTCCGCGCGACGGTGAGGACCGCCGGGCACGTGCCGCCGCCGTCGTGACGTCCGGCTTCTCGGGCGGGGCGGTGAGGGCGGGGTCTGTCCCCTGGGCGGTGCTGGACATGGGGCGAGCATAGGGTCCGGCCTTGTGGGAAGTCGACAAACGAGGGTGGAGCGCGGCCTCGGCGCGGCCGCGCCCGGTGTGTGAGGTATCTCCGGAGCCCGGTGGGCGTCGCCCCTAGCGGATAGGGTCACGTCATGGCACTCCTGCCCCGTCTGCGACAACTCATGCGGCGGCCGACCTCGGCCTCGCGGGTCGGCTCACGCCGCCCGACGAAGGTCGCGCGCCGCGGAGACACCCTCCACGAGGACGCCCTGCGCTCCATGCTCAGCGACGACCCGAACAACGAGCGGGCGTTCGTCGCGCTGGCGGAGATCGTCCGGCGGCGCGCCGCGGAGTCGAGCACGGACGTCGACCCGCTCGCCGGGCCGACCGACGAGGGCGAGAGCCAGCGCGCTGCGGACCTGGCCGTCTGGGCCCTCGGTGAGGAGCTCGCCGGCAACCCGCGGGCCTGGTACCCGCTCATCGAGGTCGCGCGCCTGTCGGTGCACGACGACCACGAGGGCACCGTGCGCCGCCTGACCACGGCCGCGGAGCGCGACCCCTCCGGCAGGGCGCTCGTCGCGGCCCTGGCCGTCCTGCGCGAGGCGGAGCTCCCCGTCGACGCGCTGGGACTCGGCGTGGGCCACTGGCGTCCGCGGGAGCACGACCCCGAGGTCGCCCGCCAGCTGGTCCTCGCGTCCATCGAGGCGGGCCGACCGCTCGAGGCCAAGCAGCACATCGCCGCCCTCGACCTCTACCCGGACCAGAAGGCGGTCGCGGAGCTGAAGAGCGAGCTGGCCCGCGACGTCGCGCACGCGCAGCAGACCATGCCCGGCACCTGACGGGTCGGACACCACGAAGGCCCGGGCTCCTGGAGAGCCCGGGCCTTCGTCGTGCTGCTGCGTGTCAGCCGGTCAGCTGTCGCCGCCGGTGTTGCCGGACGTGCCGGCGGTGACGTCGTACAGCCGGTAGCGCTCGATCGCCTGGGCCGGTGCCTCGGGGGCGACCGCGCCAGAGCGGGCGAGCTGCTGGAGCACGCGGACCGCCGTCGACGGGCCGTCGATCTTGAAGTGCCGACGAGCCGCGGCCCGGGTGTCCGAGAAGCCGAAGCCGTCGGCGCCCAGCGTCGCGTACGTGCCGGGGATCCACGCCCGCACCTGGTCGGCGACGAGGTGGTCGAAGTCCGTCGTCGCGACGAACGGACCCTCGGCGCCCTGCAGCTTCTGCGTGAGGTACGGGACGCGCTCCTCCTCGCCCGGGTGCAGGTACGCCTGCTGGTCGGCGGCGAGCCCGTCGCGACGGAGCTCGTTCCAGCTGGTCACCGACCACACCGCGGCCTGGACGCCCCAGTCCTCGGCCAGGAGCTTCTTGGCCTCGAGCGCCCACGGCACCGCGACGCCCGACGCCAGGATCTGGGCGCGCGGCCCGTCACCCTCGGCCGGGGCGACCAGGTGGATGCCCCGCAGGATGCCCTCGACGTCGACGCCCTCGGGCTCCGCCGGCTGGTGCATGGGCTCGTTGTAGACGGTGAGGTAGTAGATGACGTCGCGGTCACGGTCGTGACCCTCGCCGTACATCCGCTCGATGCCGTCCTTGACGATGTGCCGGATCTCGTACCCGTAGGCCGGGTCGTAGTGCACGACGTGGGACATGGTGCCGGCCAGCAGCGGGGAGTGTCCGTCGGCGTGCTGCAGGCCCTCACCCGTGAGGGTGGTGCGGCCGGCGGTGGCGCCGATGAGGAACCCGCGCGCCATCTGGTCGCCGGCGGCCCAGAACTGGTCGCCGGTCCGCTGGAACCCGAACATCGAGTAGTAGAAGTAGAACGGGATGAGCGGCTCGCCGTGCGTCGCGTACGACGTGCCGACGGCCTGGAACGCCGACGCCGACCCCGCCTCGTTGATGCCCGTGTGCATGATCTGGCCGGACTCGGACTCCTTGTAGGAGAGCATGAGCTCGCGGTCCACGGCCATGTAGTTCTGGCCGTTCGTGTTGAAGATCTTGGCGCTCGGGAAGATCGAGTCGAGACCGAACGTGCGAGCCTCGTCGGGGATGATCGGCACCAGGCGGTGGCCGAACTCCTTGTCCCGCACGAGGTCCTTGAAGAGGCGCACGAGGGCCATCGTCGTGGCCACCTCCTGGTGCCCCGACCCCTTCGCGAGCCCGTCGTAGACCTTGGCGTCCGGCAGCGTCAGCGGCTTGTGCGTCGTCCTGCGCTCCGGCACGAACCCGCCCAGCTGCCGACGGCGCTCGAGCATGTACTGGATGCCCTCGTCCTCGGCGCCCGGGTGGAAGTACGGCGGGACGTACGGGTTCTCGTCGATCTGCTCGTCCGTGATCGGGATGTGCAGCGAGTCCCGCAGCACCTTGAGGTCGTCACCCTTGAGCTTCTTCATCTGGTGCGTGGCGTTGCGCCCGGCGAAGCCGGAGCCCAGGCCGTAGCCCTTGATGGTGTGGGCCAGGATGACCGTCGGCTGCCCCGTGTGCTCGCGGGCGGCCTTGTAGGCGGCGTAGATCTTGCGGTAGTCGTGCCCGCCGCGCTTGAGCGCCCAGATCTCGTCGTCGGTCATCCGCTCGACGAGCTGCTTGGTGCGCGGGTCGCGACCGAAGAAGTTCTCCCGGATGAACGCGCCGTTCTCGGCGCGGTACGTCTGGAAGTCGCCGTCGGGCGTCGTGTTCATCAGGTTGACGAGCGCACGGTCCTTGTCGGCCTGGAGCAGGGCGTCCCACTCGCGGCCCCAGACGACCTTGATGACGTTCCAGCCGGCGCCGCGGAACTGCGCCTCGAGCTCCTGGATGATCTTGCCGTTGCCGCGCACCGGACCGTCGAGGCGCTGGAGGTTGCAGTTGACGACGAAGGTCAGGTTGTCCAGGCCCTGCTGGCCGGCGAGCTGGAGCATGCCACGGGACTCGGGCTCGTCCATCTCACCGTCGCCCAGGAATGCCCAGACGTCCTGCTGGCTGGTGTCCTTGATGCCGCGCAGGTGCAGGTAGCGGTTGGTCCAGGCCTGGTAGATGGCCGACGACGGGCCGAGGCCCATCGACACCGTCGGGAACTCCCACAGGTCCGGCGCGAGGCGCGGGTGCGGGTACGACGGGAGGCCGCCGCCCGGGTGGGACAGCTCCTGGCGGAACCCGTCCAGCTGGTGGGCGCTCAGGCGGCCCTCGAGGAAGGCGCGGGCGTAGACGCCGGGGGAGGCGTGTCCCTGGAAGTAGACCTGGTCCCCGCCGCCGGGGTGGTCCTTGCCGCGGAAGAAGTGGTTGAGGCCCACCTCGGTGAGCGTCGCCACGGACGCGTACGACGAGATGTGCCCGCCGACGCCGATCCCGGGGCGCTGGGCCCGCGTGACCATGACGGCGGCGTTCCAGCGGATCCACGAGCGGTAGCGCCGCTCGAGGGCCTCGTCGCCGGGGAAGTACGGCTCGTCGTCCACCGCGATGGTGTTGACGTACGGCGTGTTGAGCGAGGCCGGGATGGCCACGTTCCGCTGGCGCGCGTGCCGCAGCATGCTCAGCAGCACATAGCGCGCGCGGGGGCCGCCCTTCTCGTCGATGAGTCCGTCGAGGGACTCCACCCACTCGCCGGTCTCGTCCGGATCGATGTCCGGCACCTGGCTGAGCAGGCCGCCGATGAGCGGTCCCGTCTCGTCGATCGAAGCCACCAGCGCTCCTTGCTTCTCGTCAGCGCGCACGAGCCCGGTCGGCGTCGGCGGCGCATCTGGCCCGGCCCGTGCGGGGCACGCCTGGATGGGCGGCTCGCCGGGTGCGGGTGGTCGCCCCATTCTCGGTCCGCGGGGGCCCGAAAGTCACACCGAGTACCAGGAACGTCCACGTGACGTCCACGACAGTGCCGGTGCCGAGCTCTGTCGCGACGCCCGCGACACCTTCGTCCGTGCAGGTCTTGCGTGCGCCCGGCCGGGTGCGGTGGGCTAGCGTGTGCGGCAATGAGCAGGTGTCCCGTCACCGGGACACCGAGAACGAAGGGAGCGGTCCGGACGTGTCATCCACCGCGGACGAAGGCGCGTCGCAGGTGGCCGCCCGCCTGGGCTTCACCTCGGGCCAGGTGGTCCAGGAGTTCGGTTACGACGACGACGTCGACGACGAGCTGCGCAGCAGCCTCGAGGCAGTGACCGGCGCCGAGCTGGTCGACGAGGAGTATGACGACGTCACGGACGGCGCCGTCATCTGGTTCCGCGACGGCGACGGTGACCTCACGGACGCGCTCGTGGACGCGATGACCGTGCTGGACGACGGCGGGCCGATCTGGGTCCTCACGCCCAAGGCCGGCCGCTCCGGTCATGTCTCGCACAGCGACATCGAGGAGGCCGCGACCACATCGGGCCTGCATGCGATGAGCACCTTCTCGATCGCCGCCGACTGGTCCGCCACCCGCCTAGGAGCCCGCGGGCGCGGTCGCTGAGCGACTCGCGGACGATTACAGTCCGCGACATGGCTGACACCCCCCTGCTCGGCGCCCCGGCGCCCGACTTCTCCCTGCCCGACACGCACGGCACCCCGGTCACGCTCAGCGGGCTGCGCGGCGGACCCGTCGTGATCGTCTTCGTGCCGTTCGCGTTCTCGGGGACGTGCACCGGTGAGCTGTGCGAGCTGCGCGACAACATCAGCGAGTTCGAGGCGGCCGGCGTGCACGTGCTCGTCGTGTCGTGCGACCCCGGGCACTCGCTGCGCGCGTGGGCGGCGCAGGAGGGCTTCGGGTTCGACCTGCTGTCCGACTTCTGGCCGCACGGCGAGGTGGCCCGCGCCTACGGCGTGTTCGACGAGGCCAAGGGTTTCGCCGTGCGTGGCAGCTTCCTGGTGGACGCCGAGGGCGTGCTGCGCTGGAGCCTGGTCAACCCTCCCGGTCGCGCCCGGGACTTCGCCGCCTACCGCGAGGCGCTCGAGGACCTCGCCGCCTGACCGGCGCCGCCCGGTAGGCTGTGCGCCCGTCGAGACGCCCGCCTGTCGGGTGTCCGTCGGGGCCTGTAGCTCAGCTGGTCAGAGCGCCGCGCTTACACCGCGGAGGTCGCCGGTTCGAAACCGGCCGGGCCCACCGTGCCGTCAGAGGCCGCCGCGACTCGCGGCGCCGGGACGCGCTCTTCGTGCTCGCGCGGCTCTCCCGACCGGTTGGTGGGGAGTGCCGCGCGGCGCAGGAGCCACACGGCCGGCACGGCGACCGCAACCCATCCGACGACGACGTCGAGGATCCAGTGGTTGCCCGTGAGCACGACGACCGCGGCGGTGCCCAGGGCGTAGCACGCGCCGATCCAGCGCACCGCGGGGGTGCGTGCGGCGACGACCAGGGCGAGCCCGACCCACAGCGACCACCCGGCGTGCATCGACGGGAACGCCGCCAGCTCGTTCGTCGGCACCGAGCCTTCCCCGCCCGCACCCGGCCACCAGCCGACGTCCGCCGTGTGCTGGAGGATGTCGATGTAGCCGGGCAGCAGTCGCGGTGGCGCCGTCGGGAGGGCGAGGTAGCAGACGAGCGCGACGCCGGTGGCGATGACGAGGGCCCTGCGCAGCGGTCGGTAGGCGTCGGGGTGGCGCAGGTAGAGCCAGAGCAGCACCGAGCCCGTCACGACGAGGTGCAGCGACGCGTACCAGAACGACGCGACGACCTCGACGCCCCGGACACCGGCCGCCCAGTGGTCGAGCGCCTGTTCGATGTTGATGTGCAGCGCCCGCTCGAGACCCAGGATCCTGACCGCCGACCCGTTCGCGGCGTCGACGTCGGTGCCGGCCGTGGCTCGCACGACCGTGTAGCAGATCCACAGCAGCACGAGCAGGGCGAGCTCGCGCAGCCCGCGCGCCCCACGACCGATGAACCCTTGCACCCGGACCAAGCCCCTCATTCCTCGTGACCGATGCCCCGAGCACCCAATTCTCGCACGCAGGTGGTGGCGTTCGTACGCCGTTCACCGGTGCGGCGTTGTTAGGGTCCGCCCATGGCCTTAGTCTCCGCCCTCACTGTCTACCCGGTGAAGTCTCTCGCGGGGAGTCCTGTGGACGCCATGACAATCGACAGGTCGGGGCCCCGCGGGGACCGTCGGTGGATGCTCGTCGACCGGTCCGGCGAGACGATCACCGCGCGCAAGCACCCGGTCATGCTCGGCGCTCGGGCCACGCCGGTCGAGGGCGGCGTCCGGCTCACCGCCCGCGACCGCGAGCCGCTCCTCGTTGCCGAGCCGGCCGGACCTGCCGACGTCCCGGTGCGGATGAGCAGGCTGGACACGGCCACGCGCGCGGGTGACGAGGCCGACGCGTGGTGCTCGGACCTGGTCGGTCGCGCCGCGCGGCTGCTGTGGCTCGACGACCCGGCCCGGCGCGGCATGGCCGAGAAGCACGGCGGCACCTTGGACGACCCCATGTCGCTGAACGACAGCGGGCCGCTGCACGTGACCACGACGGCGTCCCTCGCGCGGCTCGACGCGTGGGCGGCCGAGATCCACGACGAGCGCGTGGACCGGGCGCTGACCCGCGGCGAGCCCGCGCCCGCGGCCCGGCAGGCGCTCGACATGCGGCGCTTTCGGCCCAACCTGGTGGTCGACGGGGACCTGGAGGCGTTCGCGGAGGACCGGTGGTCGACCCTGGTCGCCGGCGACGTGGAGCTGCGGTTCGCCGACCTCTGCGGGCGGTGCGTGATGACGACGATCGACCCCGACACGCAGGTCAAGGGCCGTGAGCCGCTCCTGACGCTCGCCCGCCACCGTCGGTGGGACGGCGAGCTGTGGTTCGGCGTCCAGATGGTCCCCGTGCGCACCGGCCGGATCGTGGTCGGCGACCCGGTCGAGGTGCGATGAGCCGCCCGGTAGCGTGCTGGGCGTGAGCGTGCCCCGCCTGGCCGACGTCGTGCACCTCCTCGAGCGGCGCTACCCGCCGTCCACGGCTGAGTCGTGGGACGCGGTGGGACTCGTGACCGGGGACCCGGACCAGCCCGTGCGCCGGGTGCTGTTCGCGGTCGACCCGGTCGCCGCGGTCGTCGACGAGGCGATCGCGTGGGAGGCCGACCTCGTCGTGACCCACCACCCGCTCCTGCTGCGGCCGGTCCACTCGATCGCCGCTACCACCTTCAAGGGCGCGCTGCTGCACCGGCTGGTCCGGTCCGGCGTCGGTCTCTTCACCGCGCACACCAACGCCGACGCCGTGACGGGCGGCGTCGCGGACGCGCTGGCCGACGTGCTCGGGCTCGTCGGCACCGTGCCCCTGGACGCGGCACCCGCCGAGCCGCTGGACAAGCACGTGGTGTTCACCCCGGTCGGGGACGCCGAGCGGCTGGTCGACGCCCTCGCCGCGGCCGGTGCGGGAGCGCTCGGCGAGTACACGCGGTGCGCGTGGACGTCGACCGGCGAGGGCACGTTCACGCCGTCCCCGGCGGCGACGCCCACGATCGGGTCCGCCGGCGAGGCGTCCCGCGTGGTCGAGGCGCGGGTCGAGATGGTGGCGCCGCGCCGGTTGCGGGCGGCGGTCGTGGCCGCGCTGCGGGCAGCCCACCCGTACGAGGAGCCGGCGTTCGACGTGCTCGAGCTGGCGTCGTGGCCGGGGAGCACGGGCATCGKCCGCGTCGGTGCGCTCCCGGAGCCGACGACGCTGTCCGTGTTCGCTGCCGACGTTGCGCGTGCGCTGCCCGCGACCGCCCAGGGGGTGCGGTTCGCCGGCGACCCCGACGGGCGCGTCGAGCGGGTCGCCGTGGTCGGCGGCTCGGGTGACTCGCTGTTCGACGCCGTCCGCGCGTCCGGGGTCGACGCGTACGTGACCGCCGACCTGCGCCACCACCCGGCCTCGGAGCTGCGCGAGCGCGCCGACTTCGAGGGCGTCTCGACGCCGTACCTCGTGGACGTCGCGCACTTCGCCTCGGAGTGGCCGTGGCTCGCGCGCGCCGCCCGGGCGCTCGAGCACGACGTCACCGCCGCGGGGACTACGGTGGTCACTCGCGTCAGCACGCTCCGCACCGACCCGTGGACGGGTCGCGTCGCGAGCCCTGAGACTGCCGCACCACACGCCTCGACCGAAGGACACCCGTGACGACTGCACCCGCAGCGGACCAGCGCCGACTGCTCGACGTCCAGGAGCTCGACACCCGCCTGGACCAGATCGCCCACAAGAAGCGGACGCTGCCCGAGCTCGCGCGACTGATCGAGCTGGACTCGCAGGTCACCGACCTGCACACGGCGCTCGTGACGTCCCAGACGGCGGTGAGCGACCTGCGGCGCGAGCTGGCCAAGGCCGAGGCCGACGTCGAGCAGGTGCGGGTGCGCGCCGCCCGGGACCAGTCGCGTCTCGACTCCGGGCAGGGCAGCCCGAAGGACCTGCAGGCGCTGCAGAGCGAGCTCGGCACCCTCGGGCGTCGCCAGGCGGAGCTCGAGGAGATCGAGCTGGACGTCATGGAGCGGCTCGAGGCCCACGAGACGACGCTCGCCGAGGTGACGACCGCGCACGAGTCGCTCGCCGACAAGCGCGCCGCGGTCGAGTCCGAGCGCGACGCGGCCTACGCGACGCTCGACGCGGACGCCGAGGTCGTGCGGGCCGAGCGCGCGAAGGCCGTCGACGGGCTCGACGCCGGGCTCGTCGCGCTCTACGAGAAGCTGCGCGCCCAGCTGGGCGGCAAGGGTGCGGGAGCGCTGCGCGGTCGCCGGTGCGAGAGCTGCCGGCTCGAGCTCAACCCGCTCGACGTCGAGGCCATTGTCAAGGCACCCGCGGACCAGGTGGCCCGCTGCGAGGAGTGCGGGCGGATCCTCGTCCGGCTCCCCGAGCCCGCCAAGGGCTGACGGGGGTCGCGCACGCGGCGCGGGAGCGCCAGACTGCGATCGTGAGCGACGACGCCGAACCGTTGACCGACTCGCCCGCCCACCCGGCAGGGCCCCCGACGACCTCTCGGGCGCCACGCCCGTCCGGCGCCGGCGTCCGCTTCGACGAGGAGCAGCCGGTCACGGTCGTCCTCGTCCGGCACGGCCAGACGACCATGACCGTCGCGCGCGGCTACTCGGGCTCCGGCGAGCCCGGTCCGCCGCTCGACGACACCGGGCTGCGGCAGGCGCACGACGCCGCCGACCTGGTGGACCGCATCGGCCGCGACCTCTGGGGCGACATCCCGTACCCGAGCGAGGTCGTCGCCTCCCCGATGGTGCGCACGCAGCAGACCAGCGCGGTCATCGCGGAGACGCTGGGCCTGCCCGTCCGGACCGACGCCACCTTCCAGGAGGCGAACTTCGGCGAGTGGCAGGGCCTGACGTCGGAGCAGATCGAGGAGCGCTGGCCCGGGCAGCTGGAGCCGTGGCACACGAAGGCCGACGTGCGGCCGCCCGGGGGTGAGTCGATCGAGGACGTCGGGCGCCGGCTGCAGCGCGGGCTCGAGGCTCTGCTGGCGGAGGGCGTCGACCGCACGGTCGTCGTCGTCAGCCATGCGGTGTCGATCCGCGCGGCGCTCGGCGTCACCATGGGCGCGCAGCCGTCGTCGTGGAGCCAGTTGCGGGTCGCCCCCGCCTCGGTGAGCATCGTGCGGCTGTTCGCGGACCGCCGCGACGAGATCGCCGTGGTCGGGGTGCCGAGCGAGGGTTGGTCGACGACCGGACGGTCCTAGGCGGTCGCGACGAGCGCCGCGGTGGCGGCGACGACCGCGAGCGGCGCGAGCAGCAGCCCCTGGCGCACTATCGTCCCGGCGGGCACGTCGAGCAGCACGGTGCGGCAGCGTTGCCACCACAGGACTGTCGCCAGCGAGCCCCAGGGCGTGATCAGGGGCCCGACGCCCGTGCCGATGAGCAGCGCGGCCACCCGCACCGGGTCCGCGGCCACGGCCGGCTCGAGCGCGAGGTAGGCGGGCAGGTTGTTGATCGCGTTCGACGCGAGCGCGCCGACCGCAGCCACCCCGAGCAGGTCGCCCGCCGCGCTCCMGGTCCCGGCCGCGTGGGCGAGGACCGTCCCCAGGCCGTGCGCGTGGGCGGTCTCGACGACGACGAAGAGCCCGAGGACGACGAGCAGGGTCCGCCAGGGCACGAGGTCGCGCGCGGCCACCGGCAGCTTCTGGTGCCGCAGGAGGGTGGCCGCGAGGAGCGCGACGGCGACGACGACCGCGGTCGGTGCCGTCGGGGCGCCGAGGACGAAGGCGACCGCGAGCACGCCGACGGCGACGGCGCAGACAGCGAGCAGCACGCGGTCGCGGACCGCGCGGGGCGGGTGCACGTCGTAGCCGCCACGCAGCGACCGCCGATCCCGGACGGCGAGCACGGCCACCGTGATCACGACAGCTGCGAGCGCCGGTGCCCACATCAGCCCGAGGTAGCCGACGCCCGCCGCGCGCAGGGTGTGGTCGGCGAGCAGGTTGGTGAGGTTGGAGACGGGGAGCACGAGCGACGCGGTGTTGGCCAGCGCGAGGACGGCCAGCGCGAACGGCAGCGGGGGAGTGTGGGTGCGTCGGGCGAGCGCGATGACGACCGGGGTGAGCAGCACCGCGGTGGTGTCGAGCGACAGGACGGCCGTGCTCACGACCGCCAGCAGCACGACGAGGCCCCACAGCGCCCACCGGTGGCCGCCCGCCACGCGGGACGCGAGGCCGGCGGCGGCGTCGAACAGCCCGGCTCCCGCGCACATCTCGGCGACGACGGTCAGCGCGGCGACGAACACGAGCACGGGCAGCGTCCGCTCCGCCAGCGCGCGGGCGTCGTCGGCGGGCAGCGCGCCCGTGACCACCGCGAGCGCGCTCACGGCCACCGCGACGAGCCACCAGGGCACGTGCCGTCGGCGGCTCACTCAGGCCACGACGAGCGAGAGCGTCCGTGCACCGCGGGCCGGCGGCCCCAGGTCGACGGCCAGCAGCTCGGAGCCGACGAGCTCCTGCGCCACCCGCGCGAGCGACGCCGCGTCGTGCGGTGCCCGGCCGCGGCGGGTCAACAGGTGCCGCGTGAGGACGCCGCGGGTGTGCTTGGCGTTGTGCGAGACGACGGACCGGTGCCCGTCGAGCTCCCGCAGCACCCGGACGGCGACCCAGTCGGCCGACGCCGGTGGGTGCCAGGCGGCGAGGTACGTGGCCGAGCGGCAGTCGACCACGAGCTCGCCCTCGGCCCGGTCGGTGAGCTCGACTCCGAGCGGACCGCGCCACGCCCCGGCCAGCGGGCCGATGCCGGGCAGGTCGGTGCCCATCGACAGCCGGTACGCGGGGATCTGGTCGTCCGGCGCGACGAGGCCCCAGAGGCCGGACACGATCCGGACGCTCTCCGCGGCCCGCGCCCGTGCGGTCGGTGTGAGGCGGTCGAGGCCGGCCGCCGCGTACAGGACGCCCGAGTACACCTTCTTCGCGGGAGCCGTCGGGGCGGTGCGCAGGTCGGAGTTGCGGGCGACCTCGTGGGCGAGGCTGGCCCCGACCCCGAGGACGCGCATGGCGTCCGTCGTCGCGCTGACCTGGATCAACGCGTCGAGCACCTTCTCCCGCACCGGCGTGAGACCGGGTGCGCCGAGCCCGTCGAGGTCGAGCTGGGGGCCGCGGGCGCGCGGCGGCGTCTTGCCCTCGGAGGGCGGCAGGAGCACGAGCACGCCTGAACTGTAGGCTCCGCGCGACGCCCCAGCGCGAGGAGGACCACATGGCGCACGTCAAGATCTACGGCCGCCGCGACGTCTGGCAGGACCGCCGCGGGTCGGTGTCGGACGCGATCCACCGCGTGATCGTCGGCACCTGGGGACTGCCCCCGGACAAGCGGTTCCACCGCTTCCTGCTGCTCGACGGCGACGACCTGGTGGCACCGCGCGGCAAGGACTACCTGGTGGTCGAGATCCTCTGCTTCACCGGCCGGAGCCGCGAGGCACGCCGGGCGCTCATCGCCGCGTTCTACGACGACGTCGCGCCCACCCTCGGTCTGTCCGCGGACGACCTCGAGGTGATCATCATCGAGAGCCCGCCGGAGAACTGGGGGATCCGGGGAGTCTCGGGCGACGAGCTGTCGCTGAACTACCGCGTCGACGTCTGAACGGCAGGGTGCGGCACCTCCGTCAGTCGCCGATGCCTCTGCCCGATCTCGGGCATGCCCAGGTCGGCGGGCACGAGCCCGAGGCGCCGCCCGTGCGTGAGCGCCGACTCGCGATCGGCGACCCCGAGCTTGAGGTAGATGGAGCGGACCTGCGACTTCACCGTGTTCCGGGTGACGAACAGCGAGCCGGCGATCTCGCCGAGCGTGAGGGGCAGGGCCAGGTGGGCGAGGATGACGCGCTCGCGCTTGGTCAGTCCGTGTGTGGTGTCCATGCCCGTGGTTCGGGGCCAGAGGCGACGCGGATGGGTGAACTTCCCAGGTGCTTTCGGCCCGAGGCGGGCCTAGCCTCCAGAGATGAGCGGACTCGTCGTCCATCGCCGCCCGGCCCTCGCCATTCTCGCCCTTGCTGCCACGCTCTCGTGGTCGCTCGCGGGCTGCGGCTCAGCGGACGACGGTGGAAGCGGCACGAGGTCGACGAACGGCCTCGGCGAGTTCTCCTTCAGCACCGCCGACGGCAAGCTCTCGGTCTCCGGCACGGCGTCGACCTGCGAGAACCCCGACAAGGCCACGCTCAGCGTGACGTTCGAGGGCGACAACGCCACCGTGACCGTGGCCGTGAAGGGTGGCAAGGGCAGCATCGTCGTCACCGGCGACGACGGCTTCCAGGGCACGATCTCGAACGTGCAGGTCGCCGACAGCGGCGACGTGGACGCCTCCGGCACGGGGGCGACGGCGGACGATGCCGAGACCGACACCCGGTTCACGTTGACCGGCCGGTGCCCGTGACCGCTCGCGCCGACTAGGCTGGCGGCGCGGATGAGTCAGTCAGGCGGCCGCGTCGAGCCCTCGGGCTCGCCGAGGAACGTCCGGGCTCCGCAGAGCAGGGTGGTGGGTAACGCCCACCCGGGGTGACCCGCGGGACAGTGCCACAGAGAACAGACCGCCCGACCGGTCCGCCGGACGGGTAAGGGTGAAACGGTGGTGTAAGAGACCACCAGCGTGCCGGGCGACCGGTGCGGCTAGGTAAACCCCACCCGGAGCAAGGTCAGACAGGGAGCGTTCGAGGGCTGCTCGCCCGAGCTCCCGGGTAGGCCGCTGGAGGCGTGCGGCAACGTACGTCGTAGAGGGATGGCCGCCACTCGCGCAGCTGCGGGCAACCGCGCGCGAGGACAGAACCCGGCGTATCGACTGACTCATCCGCCTTCACGGCGGCCGGCGCGGCGAGATATTCGACCTGTCCGCTGAGGGATGTGTGGGGCACCTGTGCCGCCATCCTCGAGGCAGGACCTTGGGCCCACACGCCTCCGGTGGTGACCACGCACACTGGACGCATAGCCAGCGCTGGCGCTGGCGCACTGATCTGAGCGATCGGCAGGGAGCGAGGCACCCTCGGGTGCCGCACCCCGATCGCCGGGTCAGAGGTCAAGGCCTCTGCCTCTTCTGAGTCCTGTCTGAGCGTCTCGTCGTTCGTTGCCGAGCCTGCCGCCATCCCGGTCACCACCTACCGGATCCGACTTACAACGACTTGCCGAGACGCCGCCCGGCGTTGCCTCGGCAGAGCTTCAAGTCCACCAGGAGTGGACCCACCGAGAGGTACGACATGTTCAAGCGCATCATCATTGCCGCTGCGGCGAGCCTCGCGCTCGTTGTGGCAACCGGGGGCGCTGCCCTCGCCGATGTGGAGCCACCGGATGACAACCCGTCCCTGTGTGGCGTGGTCGATGAGATCAGCCACCAGGAGTACGACTACCAGAAGGTCACCGCGACCGACTGGGTGCTCGCCACCCCCGGCGAGGGCTGGGTCAAGTTCGGCGAGCGGACGGTCACCACCAAGGACGCCGAGGACGTGCAGGTCGCGGAGGCCCAGCACTACTCGCTGAAGGGCAACTCCGGCATCGGCAACGACGACACCCCGCTGCCCCCCGGTGACGCCGACTACTGGACGGCGAACACCCACCAGGAGCCGCACGGCTCGGACAACATCACCTGGATCGGCACCGTCGGCGTCGGCCTGCACTACGCCAGCGCTGGATCGTCCGGCAACCGTGACTGGTTCTTCTTCGCCCCCGCGAAGTTCGAGCACCATGACGCCGTGACGCACCAGGAGTTCCGCTTCCGCCTGACCGAGACGGCCGAGGGGGTTCTCCAGTCGCCCGGTGCGGGCTGGACCCAGATCGACGAGCGAAAGGTCATCACGGTCGAGGGCAACGCGGGACACCCCTGCGACCTCCCGAAGGACGCTGGGGCCAACGTAACCATCACGCCCGCCACCTGCGACGCGCCGGGAGTGCCCGGCATCTCCGGTGCGAACGCTCGACTCGTCGGTTCGTTCGACCTGACGCCGGGTGACTACGAGGCCACCTTCAAGGCGGTCGACGGTCACCTGTTCGCCAACGGCACGGACACCCTCGTGGTGCCCTACACGATCCCCGACAGGGACCTCAGCTTGTGCCCGCCGACGGACGCTGGTGCGAACGTGGTCGTGGCTCCCGCCACCTGCGACGCAGACGGCACCATCCTGGGCATCTCGGGGACGTTCGCCTCGGTCGACGGGGGCCTCGACAGCCTCGACTCGACCCCTGGTGAGCACGAGGCGACCTTCACGGCACTCCCCGGTCACTGGTTCGCCAACGGCACCAACACCCTCACGGTGAAGTACACCATCGAGGCTGCCACGGATGACTGCCCGCTCCCGCAGGACGCTGGGGCCAACGTGGTTGTCGGGGACGGCACCTGCTCTGCGACGGGTAGCGCTCTGGGTATCTCTGGGACGTTCGCCACGCTCGACGAGGCCAGCCTTGACTCGACGCCTGGCGATCACACGGTGCACTTCACCGCCCTGCCGGGCCACCTGTTCGCGGACGGGACCGCCCACCTCGCGGTGAGCTACACCATCGGCGACAAGGACCTCACGAAGTGCCCGCACCTCAACGTCGCGCAGTTCAACGCCGGGCCTGGTGCTCCGAAGTGCGACGCTGCTGGGACGTTCAACCCGGACCTGACCGGGGCGACCTTCCTGGTCGAGAACGACGGCGTGCGGTACTACTCGCTGGCTGGTGACACGGTGCGCCTCTCGGTGCAGCGCCTCGGCCTGGGCGTGAACCTGTACTTGTTCGCCAACGATGACGCGACCATCCTCGAAGGTCTGTCGTCGGAGTGGCTCGTTAACAGGGACGGCCGGTCTGCCACCCGCACTGTCGTGCTGGAGGACGCCACTGGGGTCACCCAGTCGACCGACCCCGAGGCGGGCTGCTACGTCGCTCCCGAGCCTGAGCCGATCCCGACCACGCCGATCACGATCCCGGCCACCAAGGTGACGCCGGCGGGCGACGAGGTCCTTGCCGCGGACACCCCCGTCCCCGCCGGGTTCTACTCCGAGGTTCTTGCCGCGGAGGACCCCGCCTCGGCTGAGCTCGCGCAGACCGGAAGCAATGGCGTGGCGATCACGCTGGGAGCCGCACTGGTCCTCGTCTTCTCCGGGCTCGGCCTGACGGTGTTTCGTCGGCGGGCTACCCGCTGACGTGGTCGATCCCATCGCCGCCGAGGTGTCGGCGCGGATGGGTTGAGGCTGTGTGACGATCCGCGTGAGCGGGTCGTCGACCAAGACCTCCGGTCGTGGAGCGGGACCCGCACAGGGTTCCGCACCGCGGCCGGAGGTCTTCGTGCGCCCGGCATTCCGACTGCGCCGATGGGCACGGCCGGGGCACGATGGCTCCCATGAGCACCCTCGACCAGCTGACGTCCGACCTGACCACCGCCATGAAGGCCCGCGACACGGAGCGCACGGGGATTCTGCGCCAGATCATCGGCGCCGTGCGGTTCGAGGCGAAGGCCGGGGCGGTCGAGAAGGAGTTGTCGGAGGACGAGGTGCTCAAGATCCTGGCGCGCGAGGTGAAGAAGAGGCGCGACTCGGCGCAGATCTACACCGACGCCGGGGCCGCCGAGCGGGCGGCGACGGAGACCACCGAGGCGGATCTCATCGAGACGTACCTGCCGGCGCAGCTGTCGGACGACGAGCTGGCGGCACTCGTGAAGGCGGTCATCGCGGACGTCGGTGCCAGCTCCGTGCGGGACATGGGCGCCGTGATGAAGGAGGCGACGGCGCGGGCCGGGGCGTCCGCGGACGGCAAGAAGCTGTCGACGCTGGTGCGCGCCGCGCTCAGCTGACGGCCGACTGTGCGGCGAGGATCGCCGCGACCTGGTCCGGGGTGCTGCGCAGCAGGCAGAACTCGTTGCCCTCGGGGTCGGCCAGGACGTGCCACGGGACGTCTCCCTGCCCGATGTCCACGCGCGTGGCACCGAGCGTGAGCAGGCGCTCGAGCTCGGTGGCCTGGTCGGAGCCGTTCGGCGGCCGCAGGTCGGGGTGCAGGCGGTTCTTCACGGTCCGCACGTCCGGGACCCTGAGGAAAAGCCAGCCGGTGGAGCCGCCGTCGGCCGGCCCGATCGCGACCTCGTCGTCGTCCTCCGCCACGTCCCAGAGGTAGGTCCACCCGAGCACGTCGCGCCACCACTGGGCCAGGGCGTGCGGGTCGGCGCAGTCGATCGTCAGGTGGGAGACCACAAGTGCCATGCGCGGCACGCTAGAGCGAGCCCCCCGCGCGCGCTACCGGGGCGGGGGTTCCGGGTCGAGGCGGACGACGCCGGAGTCGAGGTCGAGCCGGCCCGCGGAGTCGCCGGTCTGCTGGATGTCGAGCTTCTGCCGTTCCTGCTCAGCGGTGAGGTGGACCCGGTTGGGCTGGAAGACGTCGATGAGGTCGCCGAGCATCCCGCTGGCGGCGGCGCCCTCGGCGGGCCGGCGTTCGCGGGGGCGTCGGCGGTCGAACCAGCCGCGCGCGGTCATACGGTCGACCGCGACGAGCAGGACCGCGAGCGCGACGACGACGCCGGCGACGAGCCATCCCATACCGGTCATGGTGCCACGGCCGCGCGCTGGGCCTCGTGCGCGGCGGCGGCCCAGGGGAGCGCCAGGCGGTCGTCGTCGCACGACGTCCCGCCGACGAGTGCCGCCAGGTAGGCGCGGTCCGCGGCCAGTCGGCGCTGCAGCTCGTCGGCACCCCCGACGTGGCCGTGACCAGGGACGACGACCTCCGCCCCTACGGACTCGAGCAGGTTCAGCGCGGCGAGGTAGTCGCCCACCGGCTCCGAGGCGGTCAGGTCGAGCAGCGGGATCTCGAGGTCGGAGAGCATGTCGCCGGCGACGAGGACGCTGGCCTCCGGCAGCACGAGGGCGGTGTGCGGGCGGGAGTGCGCGTCGTGCCGCAGGACGTGGACGGGCGGCCCGTCCCAGTCGAGCACGCCGGGCGTCCGTTGAGGGTAGGGCGTGCGGAGCGCGGCGATCGGCGCCGGGGGCTCGCCACTGCGGGCGAGCTCGGGGTCGGCGTCGCGCTCGGCGGCCAGCGTCTCGGCGTCGGTGGCCGTTGCGCCCTCCGTCCAGCGGGGGAGCCGGTGGAACCCGGGTCCGTCCAGGACGTGGTCCCAGTGCGCGTGCGTGGACCAGCAGGCGACCGGGGTCCATCCCCGGTCGCGGATCGTCGCTGCGAGGCCGTCGACTTCACGCGCGGTGACGGCCGGGTCGACCACCAGGCAGGTCCCGGCCGCACCGACGACCACCGTCGAGGTGGTCGTGTACACCCGGCTGGTCGCGACGTGTACGCCCCGCGCGACCTCCACGAGGTCGCGCACGGGTCAGCCGCGCGCCTCGGCGGCGAGGGCGGCGGCGCCGACGATGCCGGCCGCGTTGCGCAGCTTCGCCGGGACGATCGTGGTCCGGATGTCGAGCAGCGGCAGGAAGTCGGAGTGGTGCTTGCTCACGCCGCCGCCGACCACGATGAGGTCGGGCCAGAACAGGTTCTCGACGACGGTGAAGTACCGCTGCAGGCGCTCCGCCCACTGCGCCCAGTCGAGACCCTCACGGTCCCGGACGCTCTCGGCCGCGCGGGACTCGGCGTCGAACCCGTCGATCTGGAGGTGACCGAGCTCGGTGTTGGGCACCAGGTGCCCGTCGACGATCAACGCGGAACCGATCCCGGTCCCGAGGGTGACCACGAGGACCACGCCGTCGATGCCCTTGGCGGCTCCGTACTGCACCTCGGCATACCCGGCGGCGTCGGCGTCATTGACGGCCAGCACCTTGCGACCGGTCGCGTCGTGCACGGCCTTCTCGACGTCGGTGCCGATCCATGACTTGTCGACGTTCGCCGCGGACTGCGCGACGCCGTGCAGGATCACGGCGGGGAACGTGACGCCGATCGGCACGTCCTGGGCCAGGTGGAACGAGTCGACCACCTTGGCCACCGTCTCGGCGACGGCTTCGGGCGTCGACGGCTGGGGCGTCGGGATGCGCAGTCGGTTGGCGGCGAACTCGCCCTCGGCGAGTGACACCGGCGCGCCCTTGATGCCGCTGCCCCCGATGTCGATGCCGAAGGCCGTGTCGGGGGACTTCGTGTGCTTGTGGTCGCTCATGGCAGGGTCAGGATCTCCGCTCCGGTGTCGGTGACCAGCAGGGTGTGCTCGAACTGCGCGCTGCGTCGGCCGTCGGCCGTGAGAACCGTCCAGTCGTCGTCCCACATCACCCAGTCGGGGGTGCCGAGGTTGAGCATGGGCTCGATGGTGAACACCATCCCCGGCTCGATGAGGGTGTCGTAGGCGGGCGCCGCGTCGTAGTGCGGGACGATCAGCCCGGTGTGGAAGGCGGGACCGACGCCGTGCCCGGTGTAGTCGCGGACCACGCCGTACCCGAAGCGCGTCGCGTACTTCTCGATGACCCGGCCGATCACGTTGAGCTCCCGGCCCGGCGCCACGGCCTTGATCGCGCGGTTCAGGGACTCGCGCGTCCGCTCGACCAGCAGGCGGGACTCCTCGTCGACGTCCCCAGCGAGGAACGTCGCGTTGTTGTCGCCGTGCACCCCGCCGATGTAGGCGGTGACGTCGATGTTCACGATGTCCCCGTCCTCGATGACGGTCGAGTCGGGGATGCCGTGGCAGATGACCTCGTTGATCGACGTGCACAGGGACTTCGGGAAGCCGCGGTACCCGAGGGTCGACGGGTAGGCGCCGTGCTCGATGAGGAACTCGTGACCGATCGCGTCGAGCTCGTCCGTCGTCACACCCGGCGCAACATGGCTGCCGACGAGCTCGAGGGCCTGGGCCGCGAGGCGCGCAGCGACCCGGATGCGGTCGATCATCTCCGGCTCGAGCACGTTGCTGCCCGACCAGTGCGCGGGACCGGGCCGCCCGACGTACTCGGGGCGGGCGATCGCCGACGGCACCGCACGAAGCGGGCTCAGCGTCCCCGGGACCAGGGCGGCTCGTGGCGCGTGCACGGTCGACATACCTGGCAGTCTACGGACAGGAGGGCATCGGGGCCGGTCACGGCTGGTGCCCCGGGCGAGAGGAGATCACCGTGGCAGGCAACTTCTGGTTCAACACCGAGACCCACGAGGTCGAGGAGGGCCGGCAGAGCGACTGGACCAAGCTCATGGGTCCGTACACCTCGCGCGAGGAGGCCACCCACGCGCTGGAGAAGGCCCGCAAGCGCAACCAGGACTGGGACGCCGAGGACGAGCAGCCGTCCTGAGCCGCCGCCGTCAGGAGTCGAAGCGGTGGGCGGCGTCCGGGAACGTGCCGCCGCGCACCTCGTCGGCGTAGGCCGTCGCCGCGGCCTTGAGCGCTGCGCCGATCTCGCCGAACCGCTTGGCGAAGCGCGGCGACCAGTCGGTCATGCCCGCCATGTCGACCCAGACGAGCACCTGGCCGTCGCACTCGGCACCGGCACCGATGCCGATGGTGGGGATGTGCAGGATCTCCGTGACGCGCGCGGCCACCGGGGCGGGCACCATCTCGAGGACCACGGCGACCGCGCCGGCCTCCTGGATCGCCACGGCGTCCTCGCAGAGCAGCTCGGCGGCGAGATCTCCGCGGCCCTGGACCCGGGGGCCGCCGAGCAGGTTCTCCGACTGCGGCGTGTAGCCGAGATGCGCAACGACGGGGATGCCTGCGTCGGTCAGGGCCTTGATCTGCGCGGTGACGCGCTTGCCGCCCTCGAACTTCACGGCGGCGACGCCGGTCTCCTTCATCATCCGCACCGCGGTCTCGAGTGCCTGCGCCGGTCCGGCCTCGTAGGAGCCGAAGGGCAGGTCGGCGACGACGAACGCGCGCTTGGCGGCGCCGGCGACGGCCCGGGCGGGTGGGATGAGGTCGTCGACCGTGACGGGCAGCGTCGTGGTGTGCCCGTGCATGGTGTTCCCGATCGAGTCGCCGACGAGCAGCATGTCGATGCCGGCCTCGTCGAAGATCCGCGCGGTCACGGCGTCGTACGCCGTGAGCATCGTCAGCCGCTCGCCGCGCACCTTGGCCTCGCGCAGGTGGTGCACGCGGACGCGCTTCGGGGTCTGGGTCATTCCAGATGCTCCTGTCGGGGTGCTCACGGCTCGCGCCAGCGGGTGGTGATGGGCAGCCGGCGGTCGCGGCCGAAGGCCAGCGCGGTGACCTTGGTGCCCGGCGGGTACTGCCGACGCTTCCACTCGGCGCGGTCGACGAGCGCGAGGACCTTGTCGACGACGG
The DNA here is from genome assembly GCF_056406355.1 of Cellulomonas sp. P1_C4. NCBI lineage: Bacteria > Bacillati > Actinomycetota > Actinomycetes > Micrococcales > Cellulomonadaceae > Cellulomonas > Cellulomonas sp. P1_C4. The sequence goes on from NZ_JBFUAI010000003.1 coordinate 143,434, forward strand.
CCGGGTCGAACCCTCGCGCGAGCAGCTCGGACCGGCCCTCGGCGCTCTCGACGTAGGCGTCCAGCACCTCGTCGAGCAGCTCGTACGGCGGCAGCGAGTCCTGGTCGACCTGGCCGGGCCGCAGCTCGGCCGACGGCGGCTTGGTGATCGACGACTCCGGGATGGGCGGGAGCTCGTCGGGACCGAAGACGCCGTCGAGCGCGGCGTTGTTCCGCCAGCGCGCCAGCGCCCAGACGCGGGACTTGTCGACGTCCTTGATGGGGGCGAAGCCGCCGATGCTGCCGGCGTCGTAGATCGTCGTGTACCCGACCGCGAGCTCGGACTTGTTGCCCGGCGCGATCACCAGGTGGCCCTCACGGTTCGAGATCGCCATGAGGATGACGCCGCGGACCCGGGCCTGGAGGTTCTCGGCGGCCACGCCGTCGAGCGGGATCTCGCCCTCGAACGCGTCGACCATGGCCTTGATCGGCTGGACGCGGAAGTCGGCGCCGATCCGCTTGGCCAGGTCCTGCGCGTCGTCCTTGCTGTGGTCCGACGAGAACACCGACGGCATCGAGACACCCACGACGTTCTCGCCGCCGATGGCGTCGGCGGCGATGGCCGCCACCAGCGCCGAGTCGATGCCGCCGGACATGCCGAGCAGGACCGAGTGGAACCCGTTCTTGGTCACGTACCCGTGCAGGCCGGCGACGAGCGCCCGGTAGACCTCCTCGTCGGGCGCCAGCGGCTTCGCGACCGGGCCGGTGGCCGGTGCGTCGTCATCGTCCAACAGGTCCCACACCAGCAGGTGCTCGACGAACTGCGGCGCCCTGGTCAGGACGGTGCCGTCGGTCGCGATGACGAACGAGCCGCCGTCGAACACGAGGTCGTCCTGCGCGCCGACGAGGTTCACGTAGGCGACCGGCGCCGCGACCTCGTGCGCGCGCCGCGCCGCGAGCTCGATTCGCTGGTAGCCCTTGCCCTCCTCATAGGGGGAGGCGTTCAGCACGACCAGCAGCGAGACCTCGTTCTCGTCCATCTGCGAGACGGGCCCGCCGTCCTGCCAGATGTCCTCGCAGATGACGACGCCGACGCGGCGACCCTGCACGTCGATCACGCAGACGTCGTCGCCGGCCGCGAAGATCCGGTACTCGTCGAACACGCCGTAGTTGGGCAGGTGGTGCTTGTCGTAGCGCACCTGCACCTGCCCGTGCTGCAGGAGGACCGCCTGGTTGGTGGGTCGTCGCGGTCCCTCGGGTGCGCCGGGCTCGTGCACCGGGGTCACGGACTTCTCCCCGACGGTGCCGACGAGCACGGCGAGCCCGCCGAGACCGTCGTCGGCCAGCGCCTTCGCCGTGCGCTGCAGGGCGGCCTCGGCGCCGCGGCGGAACGACGCCCGCAGCGCCAGGTCCTCGATCGGGTACCCGGTGAGCGTCATCTCGGGGAAGACCACCAGGTCCGCGCCGGCCTGTGCCGCGGTGCGCGCCCAGTCCAGCACCGCCTGGGCGTTCGCGTCGACGTCCCCCACGCGCGTGTCGATCTGCGCGAGGGCGATGCGGGGATGAGACATGGGGTCGAGCCTAACCATCGCGCCGCCGGCCGCACGCGCCGCGTGGCCGTCCTCACGTGCACGGGGACCGTCGGCGGACCCGTGCCGACCCACCTCGGACAGTGACGCTCGGCGAGGCGGTTCATCAGGCAGGATGTACCGCATGGACAGGCAGCAGGAGTTCGTGCTCCGCACGGTCGAGGAGCGGGACATCCGCTTCATCCGTCTCTGGTTCACCGACGTGCTCGGGATCCTGAAGTCGGTGGCGGTGGCCCCGGCGGAGCTGGAGGCTGCGTTCTCCGAGGGGATCGGCTTCGACGGCAGCGCCATCGAGGGCCTGACCCGGGTGTACGAGGCGGACATGATCGCCAAGCCCGACCCCTCGACGTTTCAGGTGCTGCCCTGGCGCGGGGAGCGGCACGGCACGGCGCGCATGTTCTGCGACCTGCTGACGCCCGACGGCGAGCCGTCGCTGGCCGACTCGCGCAACGTGCTCAAGCGCGCGCTGTCCAAGGCCGCCGACCAGGGGTTCACCTTCTACACGCACCCCGAGGTCGAGTTCTACCTGTTCGACGCGCCCGCCGACCCGACGCTGCCGCTGGTGCCGGTCGACCAGGGCGGCTACTTCGACCACGTCCCGCGCGGCACGGCGCACGACTTCCGGCGCGCCGCCATCACCATGCTCGAGTCGATGGGCATCTCGGTCGAGTTCTCCCACCACGAGGCCGGGCCTGGCCAGAACGAGATCGACCTGCGGTACGCCGACGCCCTGACCACCGCGGACAACATCATGACGTTCCGCACCGTGGTCAAGGAGGTCGCGCTCGAGCAGGGCGTCTTCGCCTCCTTCATGCCGAAGCCCCTGGCCGACCAGCCCGGATCCGGCATGCACACGCACCTGTCGCTATTCCAGGGCGACCGCAACGCGTTCCACGAGGCCGGCGGTCACCTGGAGCTGTCGAAGACCGCCCGCTCGTTCATCGCGGGCCTGCTCAAGCACGCCCCAGAGATCACCGCGGTGACCAACCAGTTCGTGAACTCCTACAAGCGGCTGTGGGGCGGCGCCGAGGCGCCGAGCTACGTGTGCTGGGGTCACAACAACCGGTCGGCGCTGGTGCGCGTGCCGATGTACAAGCCCGGCAAGGGCAACTCGAGCCGCATCGAGTACCGCGCGATCGACTCCGCCACCAACCCGTACCTCGCCTTCGCGCTGCTGCTCACGGCCGGCCTCAAGGGCGTCGAGGAGGGCTACGAGCTGCCCGAGGGCGCCGAGGACGACGTCTGGGAGCTCACCGACGCCGAGCGCCGCGCGCTCGGCATCGAGCCGCTGCCGCAGTCGCTGGACGCCGCGATCTCGATCATGGAGCGCTCGGAGCTCGTCGCGGAGACGCTGGGCGAGCACGTGTTCGACTACTTCCTGCGCAACAAGCGCCAGGAGTGGGAGGAGTACCGCTCGCAGGTCACGCCGTACGAGCTGCGGCGGTTCCTCCCGGTCCTGTGAGCGTCCCGGAGGGCGGCCGCACGGCCGGACGCGGGGCGTCGCTGGCCGCACGGCTCACGCGGGTCGGGGTGGCCGACGCGGCGCGTGCGGAGCGGCTGCTGTCGGACGCGGCGCTCCTGCGCGTCGTCGACGAGCCCGCCGAGGTGCTGATCACGCCGCTCGCCGACGTCGCCGACCCGGACCAGGCGCTGCTCGCGCTGGCGAAGCTTGCCGGCGCCGTCGGCGGGGACCCGGAGCTCCTCGGCATCCTGCGCGGCATCCTCGCCGAGGACGGTCCCGCGCGGGCGAGGCTGCTGGCGGTGGTGGGTGCGTCCGTCGCGCTCGGCGACACCCTGGTGGCGCACCCGGACAACCTCCGCGTGATCCTCGACCAGACGCCCGGCACCGGTGTGCCGGTCGCCTCGGTGCGGGCCGAGCTGCTCGCCGCGGTCGGGGCGGACGCCGACGCAGACGTTCCCGTGGCGACGGTCGTCGGGTCGCCCGGCACCGACGCGATGCGTCTGGCCTACCGCAGCCGCCTGCTGCGGATCGCCGCGACCGACCTCACCAGCACGGACCCCCTGAGCCGCCTGCCGGGCGTCGCGGCGGCGCTGGCCGACCTCGCGGGGGCGGCCCTCGAGGCGGCCCTCGCCCTGGCCCGCGCCGACCTGGACGATCATGGGCTCGGCGTCCGCCTCGCGGTCATCGGGATGGGCAAGGGCGGCGGACGCGAGCTGAACTACGTGAGCGACGTCGACGTCATCTACGTCGCCGAACCCGTGGACGGGGTCGACGAGGCCGAGGCGCTCGCCGCGGCCTCCCGGTTGGCCGCCGGTCTGGCACGCGCGTGCTCGACCCCGTCGGCCGAGCCCGCGCTGTGGCCGGTCGACGCCGCGCTGCGCCCGGAGGGCAAGGACGGCCCCCTCGTGCGCACGCTCGCCAGCCACAAGGCGTACTACGAGCGGTGGGCCAAGACATGGGAGTTCCAGGCGCTGCTCAAGGCTCGGCCGCTGGCCGGCGACCAGGCGCTCGGGCGCGAGTACGTGGAGATGACGCAGCCGTTCGTGTGGAGCGCGGTGACGCGCGAGCACTTCGTCGAGGACTCGCAGACCATGCGCCGACGGGTCGAGGGGCACGTGCCGGCCGCCGAGGCCGACCGGCAGCTCAAGCTCGGCGTCGGCGGTCTGCGCGACGTCGAGTTCACGGTCCAGCTGCTGCAGCTGGTGCACGGCCGGGCCGACGAGTCGATCCGCAGCCCCAGCACCCTGACCGCGCTCGCCGCCCTGGCTGCCGGCGGCTACGTCGGGCGGTCGCACGCCGCCCAGCTGGCCGTCTGCTACCGCCTGCTGCGCGTGCTCGAGCACCGGATCCAGCTGTACCGCCTCCGCCGCACGCACCTCATGCCCACCTCGGAGCCGGACCTGCGGCGGCTCGCCCGCTCGATCGGCATGCGCGCCGAGGGCGCGGCGGGACTGAACGAGCGGTGGCGGGCGGCGCGGCGCGAGGTCCGAGGGCTGCACGAGGAGCTGTTCTACCGGCCGCTCCTGCCGGCCACGGCGCAGCTGTCCACCGAGGAGGCCAGCCTCGCGCCGGACGCGGCGAAGGCGCGCCTGGCCGCCATCGGCTACACCGACCCGGCGGGCGCGATGCGGCACATCGCCGCGCTGACCGAGGGCGTCTCCCGGCGCGCGTCGATCCAGCGGCAGCTCCTGCCCGTGATGCTCGGCTGGTTCGCGGACGGCGCCGACCCCGACGGCGGGCTGCTCGCGTTCCGTCGGCTCTCCGACGAGCTGGGCACGACGCACTGGTACCTCAAGCTGCTGCGCGACTCGGGCACGGCCGCTCGTCGGCTGGCGCTCGTGCTGTCGACGTCGCGCTACGTCGCCGACGCGCTGACCAGGTCGCCGGAGTCGGTCACGTGGCTGGCCGACGACGCGGACCTGGTGCCACGGACCTTCGAGCGGCTGACGGCCGAGGCCGACGCGATCCTCACGCGGTCCGACGAGCCCGTGCCCGCGGTCACCGCGCTGCGCGGGCTGCGCCGGCGCGAGCTGGCCCGCACGGCCGCGGCCGACGTGCTCGGCGTCGTCACCGGCGAACGGGCGTCGCGGAGCCTGAGCGCGGCCTCGGACGTCGTGCTGATCGGCGCGCTCCGCGTCGCCGAGTGGGAGGTCCGCGTCGAGCGCGGGCTCGAGCAGAACCCGACGCGGCTGCTCGTCGTCGCGATGGGGCGGTGGGGCGGGGGCGAGATGGGGTACTCGTCCGACGCCGACGTCCTGTTCGTGCACGACCCCGTCGAGGGCGAGAACGCCGTCGTCGCCCAGGAGTTCGCGCTCCAGGTGACGACGAAGCTCCGCTCCCTGCTCGGGACCGTCGGCCCCGAGCCGACCCTCGAGGTCGACGCCGACCTGCGCCCGGAGGGCCGCAACGGGCCCCTGGTGCGGTCCTTCGACTCCTACGCCGAGTACTACGGGCGCTGGTCGTCCACCTGGGAGAGCCAGGCGCTGCTCCGGGCCCGACCGGTCGCCGGCGACGGCGAGCTGGGGGAGCGGTTCGTCCGCCTCGTCGACCCGCTGCGCTACCCGGCCGGCGGCATCGACCCCGCGGCCGAGCGAGAGGTGCGCCGGATCAAGGCGCGCGTCGAGTCGGAGCGGCTCCCGCGCGGCGTCGAGTCCGCCCGGCACCTGAAGCTCGGACGCGGGGGCATCTCCGACGTGGAGTGGACCGCCCAGCTGCTGCAGCTGCAGCACGCCCACGCCGTCCCTGCGCTGCGCACGACGGCGACCCTGGGGGCGCTCGACGCCGCGGCATCAGCCGGGCTGCTGGACGCCGACGACGCCCGGGTGCTGAGCGAGGCGTGGCTGCTGGCCAGCCGGCTGCGGGACGCCAACGTGCTGTGGAGCGGTCGCGGCGGTGCGCACGCCGACGTGCTGCCGCACGACCGGCAGGCGCTGGCGGGCCTGGCGCGAGTGGTCGGCTATCCGGCCGGTTCCGGCGGCGAGCTGGAGCAGGACTACCTGCGCACGGCTCGTCGCGCCCGCGCCGTGGTGGAGCGCGTCTTCTACGGCTGATCGGTCGGGCGGCCGGCGAGCTCGGGATCCGTCGGCTCGTCCTCCGGGACGTCGACCCATCCGCGCTGGCGCCGCAGCGCCTGCTCGTCCTCCTGCAGGAGCTCGTCGTCGACGAGGTCGTGCCGGCGCACGTACGTCGAGGAGACGGCCTGGATCGTCGCGACGACCGGGAGGGCGAGGAACGCCCCGATGGGACCGAACACGGCGCCGAACCCGATGACGGCGAGGAACGAGACGGCGGGGTTGATCTCGAGCGAGCGCGCCGAGACCTTGGGGGAGAAGATCAGGTTCTCCAGCTGCTGGTACCCGATGATGAACGCCAGCGTGAGCAGGCCCTTGACGGGGTCCACGGCCAGCGCCACGGCGACGGGGAGCGCGCCGCCGATGTAGGTGCCGATGGTGGGCACGAACTGCGAGACGATCCCGGTGAACGCGGCGAGCGGCAGCGCGTACGGGATGTCGAGGAGGGTCAGGAAGACGAACGTGAAGGCCGTGGACAGCGCGGCAAGCACGATCCGCGAGTTGATGAAGTCCGCGACCTTCTCCTGCGAGACCTCCCAGAGCCGCAGCACCTCCCGCTGCCGGGCCGGCGCCAGCAGGCGGCAGATGGCTGCCCGCAGCCGCGGACCGGCGCTCGCCATGTAGTAGACGACGAGCAGCACGGAGCTCGTGGTGAACAGGCCGCCGAGGACGGACGAGCCGAGGCCGATGAGGCCCGGCGCGAGCTCCTGCCAGTGCGCGCTCAGGTTGATCAGGAGCTCGTCCGCCTCCGGCATGTCGACGGCGAAGTTCGTCGCCACCCAGTCGGCGAACTGCGCGTAGTACTCCGGCAGAGACTGCACGAGCTCGAGCAGCTGCGTGATGAAGAGCCCGCCGAAGAGCGCGATCACGACGACGATCGCGACCAGCGACACGGCCATGACCACGCCCGTGGCCCGCGTGCGGCGCAGACCCCGTGCGACCAGCCAGCGGATCAGGGGCTCCATCGCCAGCGACAGGAACCAGGAGATGACGACGATGAAGATGACGTTGCCCAGCTGGGCCAGGGCCTTCCACGCGAACACGCCGAGGAAGACGGCGACGGTCGCCATGACGAGTGCCCGCGGGAGCCACGCGGGGGGCTTGCGGGGGTCCGTCGCGGCCAGGATGACCGGTCCGGTCTCGCGTCGTTTCGGCATCGTTCCCCCCGACGGGTGGGCGAGCGGGCTCGCGTGCGGCGTTCGTCTCGAGTCGCACCGTATCGGTCGCGCGGGGCCCGTCCACGGCTCCGCGCGGACCGGACGGGAACCCGGACGAAAAGCCACGCAGCGGCGCCTGTCGCGCTCTGAGCAGCGGAACTGACATGCTCGACACGTCGCAGTACATGTCGGACATATCCGGGGGATTCCGTGGTCGAGAACAATCCGTCGTCCCGCAAGCCGCGGGGCTCCGCCGCCGAGCCGCCGGCTCCGGAGCCGGGGGGGACCGTTGACCCGCCCGTCGACGACGACGCGGCGCAGACCCCCGAAAACGGGGGGTCGCCGAACGTCACGCCCGACGCCGGCGAGCCGGAGAGCGTCACCCCCGCGGCGGTCACGTCTGACGCCGGCGAGCCGGAGAGCGTCACGCCCGATGCGGTCACGCCAGACGCCGCCGAGTCGACGACCACGCCCGACGCGGTTCCGCCGGAGAGCGTGACGCCCGACGACGTGGCGCCGGACACCGAGACCCCGGGGGCGTCGGAGAACGACACGCTGCCGCTCGACACCTCGAGTGTCGCCGCGCCACAGAACGTCACCCAGGAGATCCCCGAGCACGTCGACGTCGTGGTCCCGCCGTCGTCGCCGGCCGAGGACACGGCCGTGCTGCTCGCCCGCCTCCAGCTGCTGGAGACCGAGAACGCGCGGCTGCGGGCGGAGACCACCCAGGCTCCCGTCGTCGTGGCGCCCCCGCGTCGGCGGCGCAAGGTGGGGCGTTCGGCGGCCGCGGTGGTGTTGATCCTGATCGGTGCGTTGTTGGCGCCGGTGGCGGTGGTGGGGTCGTGGGCGCGGGGTCTGGTGGTGGACACCGACCGGTACGTGGAGACGGTTGCGCCGATCGCGTCGGACCCGTTGGTGCAGTCTGCGGTGTCCAACCGGGTCACGACCGCGGTGGTGGACGCGTTGAACGTCAAGGAGCTGACCACGCAGGCCACGGACGCGGTCGCGGGTCTGGACCTGCCCCCGATCGTGGCCGGTGCGGTGCAGTCGTTGCAGCAGCCGTTGCAGGACGCGATCACCAACGTGGTGCACAAGAACGTGACCAAGATCGTGACCTCGGACGCGTTCGACACCATCTGGGTTGAGGCGAACCGGGCTGCGCACGAGCAGATCGTGGCGACCCTGCGCGGGGACCCGGACGCGTTGGCCAAGATCAGCGACACCGGGGTCCTCACCCTGGACATCACCCCGATCATCGAGCAGGTCAAGACGACCCTGGAGCAGGCCGGGTTCGCCCTGGTCTCCCGGATCCCGACGATCAGCGTGACGTTCCCGATCGCGTCCAGCGCGGACCTGGTGCGACTGCAGAACGCCTACCGGCTGATCGACGTGCTGGGTGCGTGGCTGCCCTACCTGTCCCTGGGGTTGCTGGCCGCGGGGGTGCTGGCCGCGCAACGCCGGTCCCGGGCCCTGGTCATCGCCGGGTTGTCCCTGGCTGGGGCGATGGTGCTGCTGGGTGCCGCCCTGGCCGTCGGCCGGTCCCTGTACGCCGACTCCCTACCGCCCACGGTGCAACGGGTGGACACCGCGGTCGCGATCTACGACCAGGTCATCTCCCTGCTGCGGGTCCAGCTGCGCGTCGGCCTGGTCCTGGGGCTGCTGCTGGCGATCATCGCGTTCGCCGCCGGCGGGACCACCGCGGCCCGCCAGCTGCGCGCGTCCTCCTCCCAGGCCTCCGCGTGGGTGCGCGGCGCCGGGGACCGGCACGGCATCAGCACCGGACCGGTGGGTGTCTGGCTGGACCAGCAACGCACCCTGATCCGGGTCGTGGTCATCGCCCTGGCCGCCCTGGCCCTGGTCCTGGCCGACACTCTCACTCCTGCCTACGTCGTCACCGTCTTCGTCATCGCCCTGCTCATCCTCGGACTGGCCACCCTCGCCGCACGACCACGCGCCGCGGCGCCGGCCGTGGACGAGGAGGAGGTCATCGTCTAGCGCTCGGCGCATGACGAGCCGGAGCCGGCGTCCTGGGCGAGCAGCTGCGCTGCGCGCTCCCGGCTGACGTTCCAGTCGGCCAGGCCGGTGGCGGGGGTGACGTCGGCGGACGCCAGCAGGCACGAGCGCAGGAACGGATCGTCCTCGATCTGCGCGAACGCGGGCACGGCGTCGGCGGAGAGCCCGACCAGGTAGCCGACGTCCAGGTCCGCCGCCAGGTCGGCCGTCGTGTTGTGCCGGACGATCTGCGCGTCCGGGTTGACCAGCGCGAGGCCGAGCATCGCGACCGCGGCGACCTGGACGACGGCGCGGGGCAGCCACCGGCCGCGCCAGCGGATCCCCGCGACCAGCAGCAGGATCAGGACGGCGGCGAGCGCGACCTCGACCACGGTGACGAACACCCGCAGGCGCGTGAGCCCGAACGTCTCGACGTACAGGTCCATGCGGCGCAGCGCGGACGCGACCACGCCCAGCGTGCCGACGCACAGCACACCCAGCGCCACACGGGTGAGGAGTCGGTCGGTCGCGGTATCGCGGGGCGCGCGACGCGCGGCCACGGCGACGACCACGAGTGTCAGCGCGGTGACGACGAGCAGCTGCCAGAACCCCTGCCGGGCGTACTGCGCGTAGGTCAGGCCGACGGACTCCAGGACGTGCCGGTGCCCGCCGAGCAGCGCGCCGACCTGCACCATCACGAACAGCAGCACCATCGCGTCGAGGGCGACYACCGGCAGCAGCCACTCGCCGCGGCGCGCGGGCCTGCCCGGGGCGAGCCGCACGTCGGCCCAGCTGGGCGGCGCCAGGGCGAGGTGCGCCAGGCTCGCCGCGACGAGAGCGATCAGCGCGCCGACGACGACCTGACCGGGGATCAGGTCGCCCTGCGCGCGCGGCAGGAGGCTGGCGAAGACGCGGTCGGCGCTGGCGAACAGCAGGCCGAACACGAGCAGCAGAACGACGGTGATCGCCACGCTGCGCAGAGCGACCAGCAGCTGGCCGCGGCGCGACCCGAGCCGCGTCTCGATGCCCTTGGCCACCCAGGGGAGCGCCCGCACCGCGCCCGCAGCCCAGCTCAGCGGCGCGAGCACCGCGGCCGGCGCCGACCTCGAGGACGTGACGGCCACGACTCCCGCCCACGCCGCCGCCAGCGCGCAGAGGACGACGACCCACCCCGCGTCCCGGACCGCGACGACGGCGACCAGGGCGATCGACAGGACCGCGGTGGCGAGGTCGTTCACCGACCGTCGCCGGATCAGGTCGGGAGCGGCCGCCGCCCACAGGGTGAGGCCGACCAGCGCGACCCCGAGGCCCGGCCGGTGCCCGACGAGCAGCGCCCCGCCCAGTGCCCCGACGGTGCCGCACACCACGAGCGTCCGGGTGGCGACCGGTCGTCGACGCTCCGCCCAGAAGGGCACCAGGACGCGGGCGAGCCGGCCAGGCTCGCGCGCGACGGGAACAGCCCGGCCCGCCGTCCAGGAGGGCGGCGGGCCGGGGAGAGCGGGCGGGGGCGGGGGCGTCGGTGCACCGGAGTCGGTCATGAGCGCCACGCTAGGCACCGGTGTCCCTGCACGTCAGAGACTTGCGCGGGGGTCCCGTGGACGTTGTGTGCAGTGGACCGGCGGCCCTCCACAACTGGTGCCCAGCCCGCACACAGGCGGTCAGCGGCGCACGGTGACCACCCGCTCGGCGGTCGTCGTGCTGCCCGCTGAATTGCTCAGCACCGCCACGAAACGGTAGGTCCCGGGCGCCAGGCCGATCACGGTGGTGGCGGTCGACTGGCGGTTCGGGGTGGCGGCCACGAGATCGTGCTCGTCGACCAGCACACCGTCGCGGTACAGCGCGTAGTGGGTCGCGTTGGTGCCCCACCAGAGCGTCGTCGTGACGGTGAAGGACCCGTCGCCGTCGCGGTTGTCGTCTCCGACGACCGCCTTGCCCGGGGCCGCGTCGGTGACGCGCACGGTGTGCGGCGCCGAGCTGCTGGTGCCGTACGGGTTGAGCAGCTCGACGACGTAGGAGTAGGTGCCGTCGACCTTGCCGGTGACGGGGAACGCCACCGTCTGGGCGTGGGGCGTCGTGCCGGTGAGCCACTGCGCGCCGACGAGCGCGCCGTTCTCGTAGAGGCGCGCGACGGTGGCGTTCTGGCCCCACCAGAGGTTGGCGGTCACCGTGTAGGAGCCGTCGCGCAGACCGGTGTCCCGGCCGTTGTCGTCGCTGACCACCGCCGTGCCGGGCGTGCCGGTGGCCACCGGCGTGCCGGATTCCAGCACCCCGGCACCGGCCTGGGCGCGCACGATGGCGGGCACGTCCTGCACCGGGTCGAGCACGTAGTCGTAGACGTCGGCGGGGTTCCACCGGGCCGTCGGCGCGAGCGGGACCGGCGCCGTGGCGTTGAACGCGGCGAGCAGGTCGGTGGGCTGTCCGTTCACCGTCGAGCCGGTCTCGTAGAGCTGCGTGCCCGACCACCGCGTGATGATCCGGCCGGGGTCGACGCCCGGCGCGAGCTCGAAGGCGTTGTTCTCCGCGTAGATGCTGGACTCGATCCCGGCGCCCCAGTAGTACTGGAACAGCGCCTCGGTCGTCTGCGTGTAGAGGTTGTCGTAGACGTGCACGTCCCCGAACCGCACGCGCGGGGCGCGCTGGCCGATGTCGATCCAGTGGTTGTGGTGGATGGTCACCCGGTGCTGGCCGCGGTCCTGCGGTCGGGAGTCGGAGGAGCCGATGAGCTCGGTCTTGTCGTGCTGGTCGAGCTCGTTGTACGACACGGTCACGAGGTCGGAGCCGTGCGTGATGTCGAGCAGGCCGTCGTGCACCTCGAACGGCCGGCCGTAGATGGTCGGCAGCGCCTCGTGCGGGTGCGCCCCGTCGTCGAACGTGTTGTGGTCCACCCAGACGCTCGTCGCGGTCCACACGGAGACGTTGTCGTACGCCGAGTTCCAGTTGCCGACGGCCGTGTCGGTCGGGTCCCAGACCGGGAAGCAGTCGTAGGCGTCGGAGATGGTGAGGTTGCGGACGATCACGTTGTGGGCGTCGCGGATGCGCAGGCTCGCGCCGACGATCCGCGCGTCCTGGCCGACGCCGACGAGGGTGACGTTGGAGCCGACGTGCTGCAGCGTCTGGGCGGCCTGGATCGCCGCGGCGGCGACGCGGGCGTTCTCCAGCGGCCCGCTCGGCTTGGCCTTGCCCCACGGACCGGTGGGGTCGTAGTAGGCGATGTAGTCGGCCATCCGGAACGGCAGGCCGGAGTCCGAGACGGTGACCTGGCCGGCGTAGTCGTCGCAGCTGACGGCGGGGTCGAACGCGGTGATGGTCCCCGCCACGTAGACGATGCGGGGGACCGTGCTGGTCCGCGCGTCGGTCTGGCCGCCCCCCGGCTTGCCGGCGAGGGCGTCGCGCAGCTCCTGCCACGTGTCGACGACGTAGACCTGCTCAGGGTCCGCGGCCGCGCCGCCGGTGGTGCCGGTCGCGACGGTCGGCTTGCCGTCCGGGACGGTGGGTCCCTCGTAGGAGGCCCAGCCGTCGCCKGGCGGCAGCACGGCGGTGCCCAGGTCGACCGGTGTCGGCGGGGGAGCGGCGTGGGCGGTCGTCGCCGGGAGGAGGAGCGCTCCGGCGACCAGGGTGGCGATGAGGGTGCGACGAGCTCGCATGAGACGGCCTTGTCTCGAGCAGATGGATGGGTGAGGAATCGCGTGAGAAACCGGTTCCCCACCGTGGCACACCAGACTTGGTAAGCGCAATCCATCAGGACGACGAGTACGCCTCGCTCATGCCTGGGATGGCGCCCAGGTACGCGCGGACCTCGGCCGGAGCCCAGCCGTGCGTCTCGCGCAGGCCGACGTCCATCGTCCGCAGGTAGGCGTCGCTCGGGGCGGCCAACGGTGCGTCGTCGAACGGCTCGGACGTCAGGGTCACCAACGGGATCCCGTCGCGGGCGCCCAGGTGCACGATCGTCTCGTAGCGCCCAGGCCCGTAGCGGTGACGGCCGTCGCGCCAGAGGGTCTGCAGATCCAGGTCCTCGCCGGGGTCGCGGCGCATCTCCTGGGCCAGGACGTCCGCCAGCTGCCCGGAGCTCAGCAGGTAGGCGGCCGCGGCGACCCGGCCGGTCCCGTCGGGGTCGAAGACCGCCGTGCCCCCACCCCAGGCCTTCGACGCCCCCGTGAAGGACAGGCTCCCGCGCACGATGAGCGGGACCGTGCGCGCGGGCTCCGTCCCGTCACGGCACCCGGGGTAGTCGCGCAGGCTCCCGGGCGGCCGGCCGCCGCGCAGGTAGAAGCCGAACCGGTCGGCGCTCAGGTTCGACCCGTACGCGACGTACCAGACGCGGTCGACGGCGTCCGTCGTCATCCCGGCAGCACCCGCGAGCGCCCGGCCGCCACGGCCTCCGCCAGGAGAACATCCTCGGCACGCCGGTACAGGTCCATCGCCTGCTCGGGCGTGTCACCGACGGCGGTCAGGCCCACGCGGCCCAGCTCCGTCAGGCAGCTGATCATGTGGAACACCACGCCGGTCTGCCGTGACTGGTCGAAGTGCAGACCGTGCCTCGCGACGACGTCGAAGAGGTCGACCACGCGCAGCGCACGCAGCTCCGGCGCCTCGAGGTGGTCGGTGGCGACGAGGTGCTTCTCGTCGCCGGTGGAGGTGAGGTACCGACCCGAGGGTCCGTCGTAGTGGCCGTCGGTGAGGAACTGCAGCGTGAGGAACGGGTGCGTGGTCCCGCCCTTGCGCAGGTTCAGCTCGATGGCGTGCGCCGTCCAGGCGCCGGACTCGTCGCGGACCACGACGAAGTCGACGGCGAACCGGCCGAGGACCCCCTCCCGTGCCAGGCGGCGGCCGATGACCTCCGCCGGCTCGCTGATCAGCCGGCTGTACGCCGGGTCCGCAGGGAAGGTGCACCCCAGGTAGCGCTGGCCGCTGGGTCCGCCCAGCAGCTGGTCGTGGGTGGAGAGCAGCTCGACCGTGCCGTCGGGCAGGACGCGGAGCTGGACGCTGGGGCTGCGCAGCTCGGTGCCGGTGACCCGTTCCTCGACCACGCCGCCGCCGCTGGCGAACCGGTCCCAGTAGTCGTCGCGGCTCAACGTCGCCGACTCCAGCTCGAGCGCCGCCACACGGTCCGCCACCTCGGCGCGCAGGTCCGTGCCCGGGAGGTCCCGCAGGTCGACGACCGCGTTGCCGTTGCCGGAGACCCCGTCGTTCAGCTTCACGATCACCGAAGCGGTGCCGGGGCGTTCGGTGAGCATCGCCAGCACGGCATCGACGACGTGGTCGCGCGTGCGCAGGCCCTCGGCGCCGGCGGGGTGCAGGACGCCCTCCGCGGCGAAGAGGCCTCGGCAGCCCGTCTTGCTGCCGAGGTCGGCCAGGCGCGGGTCCGAGCCGTACATCGGGATGCCGAGGTGCAGCGCCAGGTCGCGTTCCCGCTCGGTGGTGCTGTAGGCGATGAGGTGGCACCGCGCGCGGTTGGGGATCCCCGCCGCGATGCTCGCCAGCAGCCGCGGCCGCTCGAGGACCTTCTCGTTGAGCGGGCGCAGCGTGGCGTCGTCGACGGACACGAGCGTGAGGCGCGCGCGGGCGTGGCTGGGGATGACGCCCGGCAGCAGGGCCAGGTAGTACTCGATGATGCTGTCCTTGATCGGTGTCGAGGTCACGTAGGTCATCCGCAGGAACGGCTGGCGGAGCAGGAGGAGCAGGAACAGGAAGCGTTCCTCGTACGCCTGGACCAGACCGGCGCTGGTCTTCGCGTCGACCCCCACGGACGGGATGACCACGACGGACTCGTCCTCGTGGTGCTGCCGCATGACGTCCCAGACCGATCTCATCCGCTGCTGGAGCATCGCGAACCGCTCCTGGCGCTCGGCCTCGTCGAGGTCGTCCAGCGTGGTCACGGCTGCCTCACCTCAGCCCTCTCGACGGCGAACGTGCCCACGGGTCTGCTGAAGCCCCGCAGGTCGAGCTCACCCATGGGTCGGCCGCCGACGCGGTCCTCCACGGCGGAGAAGACGCGCTGGCTCACGAGGACCTGCCCGGCCGTCGCCTCGGCGCACAGCCGCGCCGCGAGGTTGGTCACGCTGCCGATGGCGGCGTAGTCGGACCGGCCCTCGAACCCGATCCGGCCGAGCGTGGCATAGCCCTGCGCGACGCCGATGCCGAAGCCGAGCTCGTGGCCCCGGCGGGACCAGCCGACGGCCAGTGCCGCCACCCGGTCCTGCATCGCCATCGCCATCGCCACCGCCCGCCACGCGGGGTCGTCGCACGTCACGGGGTCGTTGAAGAAGACCATCAGACCGTCGCCGGTGAACCGTTCGAGCGTCCCCTCGTACTTGTCGATGAGCTCGCCCAGCGCCCGGTGGTACTCGCGGAGCACCGTCATCACCTCCTCCGGCTCGGACTGCTCCGCGAAGGGGGTGAAGCCGCGCAGGTCGCAGAACACCACGACGATCTCCCGGCGGTGACTGTCCAGCAGCGACTCGTCACCGGAGTCGATCACCAGGTCGGCGAGCTGCGGCGGGAGGAAGCGTCGGAGCCGGTGCAGGCGCTGCAGCTCGTCGACCTGGGTGCGGACGCGCTCCTCCAGCTCGGCGTTCCAGCCCGCCAGCTCGGCCGCCTGCCGGGCGATCGTGTCCTGGTACCGCTTCACGCGGGCCAGCGACGCGACCCGGGCGACCAGCTCGTCCTGGTGGAAGGGCTTCGTGACGAAGTCGTCGGCCCCGGCCTCGATGGCGCGCAGCTTCTCCTGGTCCCCGCTCGCCGTGATCATCACCACCGGGAGGTAGGCGGTGGTCGGGTCCGCGCGGACCCGTCGGCAGACCTCGTACCCGTCGATCCCGGCCATGACGATGTCGAGCAGGATCAGGTCGACATCGTCGTGACCGGGATCGTGCAGGAGATCCAGCGCCTCCTCGCCCGACCCGGCGAGCAGGAGCCGGTATCCGCGCGGCTCGAGGACCGCCTGCAGCAGACGCAGGTTCTGCGGCAGGTCGTCGACGGCGAGGATCGTCACCTCCTCAGGCATGGGCGTGCCCGATCACCATGAACGCATCGACCTCGGACGGCAGGGCCCGGACGCTGATCGGCTTGGACAGGTACCCGTCGAAACCGTCGGCCAGCGCGCGGTCACGGTCCTCCTGCATCGCGAAGGCGGTCACGGCGACCACGGGCACGTCGGCGACCACCGGATCCCGACGCAACCGGTGCATCGCCTCGACCCCGTCGATGCCGGGGAGCTGGAGGTCCATGAGGACGAGGTCGGGGCAGCAGACGTGTGCCAGGCTGACGCCCTCCTCGCCCGACCTGGCCTCGACGACGTCGTAGCCGCGGACCTGGAGCACGTCGCGGATGAGCTTGAGGTTCAGCGCGTTGTCCTCGACCACGAGGATGCGGCCCGATGTCGTCACAGCATCCCCCCGGTGGCACTGGCGTCGACGGGAAGGGCCTCGGCACGGCGCAGCGCGCGCACCAGGTCGTCGCGGGCGACGGGCTTGATGAGGTACTCGGCCGCACCCGAGGCGATGCCGCGTGGCCGCTCGTCGACGATGGACGCGATCACCACGGGGATATCGCGCGTCGCCTCGTCGGCCTTCAGGCGCTCGAGGATCTGCCAGCCGTCCATGCCCGGCAGGCGCAGGTCCAGCACGACGGCCGCCGGCAGCAACGACCGGATCTCGTGAAGCCCGGCCCTGCCGTCGCGCGCCCGGACGACCCGCACACCGAACTCGTCGAGGTAGGCGGCGAGCAGGTCGAGGGAGGCGCGGTCGTCGTCGACGAGGACCACCACGGGAGCGTCGTCGCTCGACCCGGTCGAGCCGGTCCCCGCTGCGGTGCCCGAGGGCACCACGAAGCCGAACGTGCTCCCGACGCCGACCTCCGTCTCGAGCCACATCCGGCCGCCCAGGAGGGCGACGAGCCGTCGGCACAGAGTCAGGCCGAGCCCCGTGCCCTCCTCCCGAGGAGCACCACGCCGTCCCTGTTGGAACGCCTCGAAGATGCGTTCGCGCTCCTCGGGCGCGATGCCCGGGCCGTCGTCCGTGACGGTGAGCTCGAGCTCCGGCCCGACGTGCCGCGCAGCGACGACGACATGGCCGCCGTCGGGCGTGAACTTCACCGCGTTGCTCAGCAGGTTCACCACGACCTGCTTGAACTTCAGCTCGTCGGACTCAACGAGATCGACCGTCGGGTCGAGCGAGAGCGCGAGCGCGATGTCGTGGTCGTTGGCGCGTCCCCGCACCGTCGCGATGCCGTACTCGATCGCGGCCGGCACAGAGAAGGTGGACGGCTCGAGCTCCATGCGGCCGGCCTCGACCTTGGACAGGTCGAGGATCTCGTTGAGCAGCTCGAGCAGGTGCTGCCCCGAGCTCAGGATGTCCCGCAGGTACTCCTCCTGGCGCTCGTTGATATCGCCGAAGAGCCTCTCGAGGAGGACCTCGGAGAACCCGATGACGGCGTTCAAGGGCGTCCGGAGCTCGTGGGACATGCTCGCCAGGAACTCCGACTTGTGCTGGCTCACGACCTCCAGCTCGGCCGTCTTGACCTCGAGCTCGCGGAACAGCCGCGCGTTGGTCACCGCGAGCGCCGACTGGCTGGCGAACGTCTCCAGGAAGTCGACCGTCTCCTGTGCGAACGGCCCGACGGAGCGACGGCGCACGACGAGGGCCCCGACGATCCGCTCGCCGCGCAGCACGGGCACCGCGAGGACGGAGCGCCAGCCGTCGGCGTGCAGGACCGCCAGGTGAGGATCGAGGTCGACCTCGTCCAGGTCGGGGACCGCCACCGGGTGCCGCTCGAGCGCGGCCCGTCCGACGAGCGTGCCGCGCAGCTCGATCCGCACGGAGCGCAGCGCGGCCAGGAGCTCGGGGCTGCTGGCGTACGCGCTGCGGACCGAGAAGACCTGGTCCTCCTCGAGGTACTCCATCATCGAGCCGCCGTCGCAGCCCGAGAAGCGGACGGCGTTCTTGATGATCGTGGCCAGGACCTCGTCCAGGACGAGGCTCGAGCTCACGATCCCGCCGACCGCACTCAGCGCCTCGAGCTGGTCCACCCGCCGGGCGAGCTCGGCTCCGCGCGCATCGAGCGCCGCGAGCAGGTCCACGTGCCGCACGACGATCGCAGCCTGCGCCGCGAACGCCTCGAGGAGGGCGACCTCGCCCGGGTCGAACGGGTCCACCTCGCTCCGCAGCAGCGACAGAGCGCCAACCACCTCGTCGTCCAGCACCATCGGGGCAGCGACCACGGTGCGGAACCCGACCATCTCCTGAAGGTCGCGCCGGCGGTAGGCGGGGTCGACGAGGACGTCGGAGATCTGCTGGACCGCCCGGCGGGTGGCCGCGCGGCCCACGATCGTGTCGCCGTCCACCCTGATGGGGTGCTCGCGCCAGTAGCTCCGCAGCTCGGCGGTCAGGCCGACCGACGACGCGAGCGTGAACCGGTCGCCGTCGATGAGGTAGACCAGCACCGTCTGGGCCCGGCACAGCCGCCGCGCCGTCTCGACGATGGTGTCGAGCACGGCGTCGGGATCGGCGGCGGACCCCAGCGCCGACAGGACCGCGTTCGCGGCCGCGAACTGGTCGGTGGCGTCGTCGTAGGCGCGGCGCAGGCGATCGTGCTCCGCCTGGCTGACGGTCCCGCTGTCCAGTTCGGCCATCGTTGGCCGCCCTTCCCCGGGTCTCGACGTCCCGGGCGCATCTCAGTGTGCTCGCGGGCGCCGGACGTGTGCAATGACGGCGACGAGCTCCCGATGTGCGGTCTGCCAGGCTGGCGTCATGAACGCCTGGCGCACACGCACCTCGACGACCGTCTACGAGAACCCCTGGATCCGCGTGCGCGAGGACGAGGTCGACCGGCCCGACGGCGGGATCGGGATCTACGGCGTGGTCGAGCTGCGGAACCCGGCGGTGTTCGTCGTCCCGCTCACCGACGACGACGAGGTCGTGCTCGTGGAGGTCTCGCGCTACGCCACGGGCGCCGTGTCCCTCGAGGTGCCCGCGGGTGGGTCCGACGGGGAGGAGCCGGAGCTGGCGGCCCGCCGCGAGCTGCGCGAGGAGACCGGTCTCGAGGCGGACAGCTGGGAGCCCGTGGGCTCGATGTTCGCCCTCAACGGCGTGTGCCACGCGCCCGAGCACGTGTTCCTCGCTCGTGGACTGCGCGTCTCGGACCTGCCGGTCGAGCAGGCGGAGGAGGGCATCACGGGGATCCGACGCGTGCCGTGGCCGCAGGTCCTGCGGCTCGTCGCCGACGGGACGATCACCGACGGCGAGACCGTGGCGGCGCTGATGTACGCCGCGATCGCCCTCGGTCGGGTGGCCTGACACCGGCGCCCTGCGACCGCCCGGTCGGGCGGTCTCGGTGATGATGGGGACATGACCGACCACCCGACCATGCGGGGCCGCCTCTTGGTGGCCGCGCCTGCGCTGCGCGAGCCGGCCTTCCATCGCACCGTCATCCTCCTGCTCGACCACGGTGACAACGGTGCGCTCGGGGTGGTGATCAACCGGCCGTCGTCGGTCGACGTCGGTGTGGTGCTTCCTGACTGGCATACGCACGTCACGGACCCGCCAGTGCTGTTCCTCGGCGGGCCGGTAGGCCAGGACACGGCGATGGGCGTGGCGGTGCTGGCGGTGGGCGCGACCGCGTCGCCGGACGTCGACGCGGTGATCGGGCCCTTCGGGCTGGTGGACCTGGACGCCGTGCCGGAGACCGTCGGGGCGCGCGTGCGCGGGGTGCGGGTGTTCGCGGGGTACGCCGGCTGGTCGGAGGACCAGCTCGAGCGCGAGCTCGACGAGCGGTCCTGGTTCCTCGTCGACGCCCTGCCCGACGACCTGCTCACCCGCGAGCCCACTGGGCTGTGGCGGCGGGTGCTGCGTCGTCAGGGCGGGGACCTGGCGATCGTGTCGACGTACGCCGAGGACGCGTCGCTGAACTGACGTCAGCCCTCGTCGGGGCACGTGCGCTCGTACGCTTCGTGCTCCACGTACCTGCCCCACTCCTCCTGGGTGAGGTTGCGACCGGCAAGCCCGCAGGCGACGTCGACGAGGTGCTGAGGACTGGTGTCCCAGGTCAGCACCTGCCCCTGCGGGTGGGCGAGCAGGAGCGTGTGACCGTCGGCCAGCGGTCGGGCCGTCGCGATGTCGTCCTCGCCGCCGACGCCGAGGCTCCCCAGGTGCCCGAGGGTTGCCGCGTCCCACAGCTCGACGACGCCGCTGCCCATCGTGATGATCTGCGTGCCGTCGTCGCTGTAGATCAGGTCCCAGACGTGGTTGCTCGGGAAGGCGCGGACCGGGACGAGGTACTCGAGCCGACCCTCGCGCAGGGCGGCGACGTCCACGACACCCCAGACGCCGCCGTCGTAGTAGACCGCGAGGCCCGCCCCGTCAGGCGAGAAGTCCATGGCGGAGCCGTAGCCGTCGAGCGTGACGGACCTGACGGTTCCGGTCGTCACGTCCACGACGGCGGCCGCGGAGCTCGCCCAGCGACGCAGGACCACGGTGTTGTCGTCGGGGCTGACGACGGGAGTCTCCCAGTCCTCCCCCGGCAGTGAGGGGAGCAGGACCGTCGGCCCCTCGGTCTCGAGCGTCGTGGGGTCGATCCACCGCATCGCGTCGTCGGGTCCGACGCTCACGAGCGACGACCCGTCGCTCGTGAAGGCGTGCCACTTCCCGGCGGCGCGATCGTTGCGCCGGACCAGCGTCCCGGTCTGCGGATCCCAGGCCTGGAGCCAGAAGTTCTTCTCGGCCAGATCGCTCCCCGTGGCCAGCACGAGGGTCGAGTCCGGGCTCCAGAGAGCCTGGAAGACGTTGCCGGCTTCCTGCAGCGGTGTCAGGGCACCGGTGGCCAGATCGCGGAACTGGAACGTCTCGTGCCCGCGTGCGTGACCGTAGGCGGAGTACAGCACCTGCCTCCCGTCCGGCGACGGGTCGCTGGCGTGCACGGCCCGGCCCGCCGGCGCCTCGGGGAACGAGCGCCAGCCGGGGAAGCCGCGCGTCCCGCCGACGTCCCAGGCGAGGAGCAGGCGGTCGGGGGCGACGGAGTAGAGGGTGTTCCCGTCGGGGCTGAACGTCAGGTCGGAGACCTCCTTGGCGTGGCCTCGGAAGGTGTGCACCGCCTGGCGGGCCGCGAGGTCCCAGACGACGACCGTGCCGTCGGCGTACCCGGCGGCAAGCTGGGTGCCCTCGGGGCCGAAGGCCAACGCGCTCACACCTCCCGACTCACCTGTGAGGGTGAAGAGGCGCTCGAACGTCCCGGCGTCCAGCACGACGAGCCCTGTGACGTCCGAGCGGGCGAGCGTCGACCCGTCCGGGCTGAGCGCGATGATGCCGCCGCGCTCACCACCCCAGTCGGGAGCGGCGGACCGGAGCAGGTTTCCCGTGTCGACGTCGAAGGCGCGCAGGCTGTCGGCGCCGGCCCGCTGGGCGACGTAGAGGGTCCTGCCGTCCGGGCTCAGCTGGACCAGGCCGTAGATCTCGGGCATCGGGACGCGGAAGATCGGCCGTGCAGGGTCGTCGGTTCCCCAGACCATGGCCTCCAGCGGCGCGTCGCCCAGCCAGGCGACGGCTGCGAGTCGGGTTCCGTCCGCGCTGAAGTCGAGACCATCACCGGCCACGAAGGCCCCGTCGACGAATCCGTCGAACGTCCCCACCTGCGCGAGCGAGCGGGCGTCGAGGGCGTGGAGGGCGTGCGCGTCCGGGTGGTTCACGCCGCTGCCCAACGGATCCCACCCCGCCACCGCGACCACGAGCTGACCTCCGTCGGGGCTGTAGGCCAACGCCGCGGTCCGGAGATCGGGCCGGCCGCCCGTCCTGGCCAGCGTCACCGCGTCGTACGTCGTCTGGCCCTGGACGTCCGCACCGTCGGCGCTCGTCACCGCCACCGTGCGTCCGTCCGGACTGACGTCGACGTAGTCGAAGCCGGACCCGCGGGCGACCGCGACGAGGTCGCCCGTCTTCCCGAGCACCTCGGACAGCGCGGAGCGGGTCGCCAGCGAGTCGTCGAGCCGCACCGCCTGCAGTCCCAGCAGGACCGCCAGGTCGGGCTCGACCGTCGTGACTGCCTCGGCGGACAGCCGGCGGGCGTCGGCGATCCGTGCCTGTTCGTCGGACCGGCRTGCG
The DNA here is from genome assembly GCF_056406355.1 of Cellulomonas sp. P1_C4. Classification (NCBI taxonomy): domain Bacteria; kingdom Bacillati; phylum Actinomycetota; class Actinomycetes; order Micrococcales; family Cellulomonadaceae; genus Cellulomonas; species Cellulomonas sp. P1_C4. Next base: position 165,771 of record NZ_JBFUAI010000003.1, read on the forward strand.
GCGCCCACCGCGACGACGCCGGCGCCGAGCGCGACGACGAGGAGCGCGGCGACGCCCGCCAGCGCGAGCCGCAGCCGCCGGTTGATCCGGGCCTCCGCGTGCAGCTCGCGCTCGGCGTTGGCGCGGGAGGCGTCGAGGAACGACCGCTCGGTCCCCGTGAGCTCGACCTGGTGCCGGTCGGTCCACTCGGTCGCGCCCACCAACCGCACCCCGCGATAGAGCTCGCTGTCGGGGCGGCCCAGGGCGTCCCAGCCCTCGGCGGCCACCGTGAGGTGCCGGAAGACGCGCTGGCCCTCGACATCGTCCTCCAGCCAACCCCGCAGTCGCGGCCACTCGCGTGCCAGCGCCTCGTGCGCGATCTGCACGTCGCCCTCGTCGCTGCTGACCAGCCGAGCGGCGGCCAGCAGGTCGATGAGCCGCTCGTGCGACGCGTCGAGCGCGAGCCGCTGCCGCGGAACCCGCGACCGGGTCGGCGCGCCGTCGTCGCTCGGGGTGACCAGGCGGAGGAACAGGGCACGTACCTGCAGCTGCTGGCGTTCGTCGAAGTGCGTGAACAGGTCCTCGGCCGACTGCGCGACGGCGTCGCGGATCCCGCCGGTGGCGCGGTAGCCGTCGACCGTGAGGGTGGGGCCCTCGCGTCGTTCCCAGGTCTGCCGGAGCACGTGCGACAGCATCGGCAGCGCGCCGGGCTCGCCCTCCACCTCCCGCACGAGGAGGTCCACCAGGCCGGGCTCCAGGCGCAGGCCCGCCTGTCGGGCCGGTCCCTCGATCGCGGCGCGCAGGTTGTCCTCGCTCATCGGCGAGAGCAGGTAGAGACCACGTTCGACGAGCCGGGCGAACCCGGGATGTGTCGACAGCTCGCCCAGCCGGTCGGCGCGCAGCGCGAGCACCACCTGGCCTTGGTAGGCGGCGAGGACGTCGAGGTACGCCGTCCGCTCGGCGACATCGGCGCACAGCGTGACCGCCTCCTCGGCCTGGTCGACCACGAGCACGGGGAACGGCGGATGCGTCGGCAGGCCCGCGAGGGAGTCGAGCGGTCGGCTTCCCGGCGTGGTCATGAGCACGCGCGTGCCCTCCGCCACCAGGGTGGCGACGACGCCGGCCCGCACGAGCGACGACTTGCCGGTGCCGGACGGGCCGACGACGGCAAGCGCGCCGCGCGCACGAAGCCGGGAGAGGCACGCCTCGACGTCGGCCTCGCGCCCGAAGAACGTCTCCGCGTCCCCACTGCCGTAGGGGAGCAGCCCGCGGTACGGGCAGACCAGGCTGGTGGCCAGCGACTCCGTCCGCTCGAGCGCGGGGTCCTGACGAAGGATCGCCTCCTCGAGGGCGAGCAGCTCGGCGCCCGGGTCGAGCCCGAGCTCCTCGCGCAGCTTGCGCCTGGCCTGGCCGATCGCGTCGAGGGCCTCGCTCTGCCGACCGGACTGGTAGAGCGCGCGAGCGAACAGCGCCCAGCGCCGCTCGCGGTACGGAGCCTCCCGCACCAGCGCGCGGGCGTCCTCCAGTCGCACCCGCGCGCGACCGGCCGCGATCTCGGCCTCGACGCGCAGCTCCTGGGCATCCATGCGCAGGCCGTCGAGCCGCTCCGCCTCGGTGCGGCCGGGCTCCCACTCGTCGAGGTCGCTCAGAGCTCGGCCCCGCCACAACGACAACGCCTCGTCCAGCACGAAGGAGGCGCGATCGGGGTCGTGGTCGACCAGGTGCTCGCGCGCCCGCGCCAGCATGCGCTCGAACCGGTGGCTGTCGACCTGGTCGTCGCTCACGCGCAGGACGTACCCGCCGTAGGAGGTGGTCTCGATGACGTCCCGACCGAGCTGCTTGCGCAGCCGGCTGATGCACCCCTGCACGACCTTCGGCCAGCTCGCCGGTGGCTCCTGCGCCCACACGGCATCCGCCAGCACCTCCGGGTCCACCGCCTCGTTGGCCCGGACGACCAGCACCTCCAGGACGACCCGGTCGCGCAGCCCGTAGCCGTCAGCACCGCCGACGGCGAGGGGACCGAGCACCTGGATGCCCACGGCCCGACTCTCCGCCCCTCTGCACGACGGGGTCAACGGGCGCGATACCGAGGTGATACCGCGCCCGGCGCCGCGCGATACCGGCGGGTGCCACAACGGACATCAGCACCGCAGCTCCGCGGCGCAGACCACCTTGGAGGGCATCATGAAGAAGTTCCTCGGCATCGTCACCGCCGTCGTCCTGGCCACCGGGCTCAGTGCGTTCGGCACCGGCGCGCTCCACGCGTCGCCGGGCAGCGGCGACGACACACAGACCGTCGCCCTGCCGTACTGCAGGGGCCCGCACTGGTGCTCGTACTGAGGCGCGTCGTCGGTCTTCGTGCCCTCGACCCGGCCGCCACAGGGGGGCGGCCGGGTTGCTGTTCGTGCGGCCTGCACCGGCTCGCGTCCCGAACCCCGACGCGCGCGCATTCAGCCACGTCAGGCCCCGTATCGGGGGGGCCGACGGCGTAGATTGCGAAACGTCGGAGCGTCCTGTGTGGCGCGGGCGGAGAGCGAGCGAAGTGACCGCGACCGGGAGTCTTCCACTGCTGTCGGACGAGCTGCTCCGGCTGCGCGAGCTGCTCCTGGGCGCCGACAGCGTCGAGCTGAAGCTGACGGTGCCCGAGATCGCACATCGATCGACGACGGCGACGCTCGGCCTGGACCCGCTCGACGCCCAGATCCGCCACGTGTACTTCTTCGACACCCCGGATCTCCGGCTCAGCAGGGCTGGCGTCGTGGTGCGGGCGCGACGGATCCAGGGACGAGGCAACGACTCGGTCGTCAAGCTGCGACCCGTGGTTCCCGCCGACCTCCCCAGCGAGATCCGCCGGTCGCCGAACTTCAACGTCGAGGTGGACATCGTGCCCGGCAGCTACGTGTGCTCGGCGTCGCTGAAGGGAAAGCTCCCGGCGACCGCGGTCCGCAGCTCGGCGTCCGGTGAGCAGCCGCTGCACAAGCTGTTCTCGAAGGAGCAGCGGGCGTTCTTCGCCGAGCACGCCCCCGACGGTCTGAAGATCGACGACCTGTCGATCCTCGGCCCGATCTTCGTGCTCAAGCTGAAGGTCGTGCCGGAGACGTTCGGCCGTGGCCTCGTCGCCGAGATGTGGTTGTACCCGGACGGCTCCCGCATCCTCGAGCTGTCCACGAAGTGCCACCCGACGGAAGTCGTCGCGGTCACCGCCGAGCTCCGGCGGTTCCTCGCCGACAAGGGCGTCGACATCACCGGCGAGCAGCAGACCAAGACCAAGACTGCCCTGGAGTTCTTCTCTGCGGAGCTGCAGGCTCTGCCGGCATGAGTCGTGTCATCGGGATCGAAGGCCGGGACCGCCCAAGACAGCTGAGGACGTGGTGACCGATGGCGACGACTCACATCATCCCGCGCTGGGAGTGGCGCACGTTCGGCGTCCAGTTCGGCCCCGCGGAGGAGTTCCTGGCCGGCCAGACGCCCACGGGGTCCAAGCAGAGCGACGAGCTCTATCTCCTGTCGGTGGGCGGTGACACCGTCAAGGTGCGCGACGGGCTGATGGACATCAAGCTCCTGCGCGAGGTCGGCACGGGTGGGCTGGAACGGTGGGAACCGGTCCTCAAGGCCGAGTTCCCGCTGGGCCGGGACGACATCGAGGCCGTCTTCGCCGCACTGCGCCAGCCCCTGCCCGACCTGGCGCACGACACGTACAGCCTCGAGGAGCTCCTCCGCGAGGTGGTGGACCCGCACCCTGGCGTTCGCTCGGTACCCGTCCGCAAGCGGCGCGTCCGCCACACCATCGAGGGCTGCATCGGGGAGCTCTCCGAGGTCGAGGTCGGCGAGTGGGTGACCAGGACGCTCGCGATCGAGTCGGAGGATCTCGACGCGGTCGTGGCCGCCGTCCGAGCCGTGGGACTGGGCAACCGGGTCAACACGAGCTACCCGCGTGGCCTGGGAGCCCTCTTCGACGGGGAGCCGCCCCGCTACGCGACCATCGACGTCGGCACGAACTCCGTGAAGTTCCACATCGGCCAGCCGGTCGCGGGCGGCTGGGAGGCGCTGGTCGATCGCGCCGAGGTGACCCAGCTCGGCGCGGGTCTCGCGCAGACGGGGAGCATCTCGCCCGAGGCGCTCGAGCGGACGACGGAGGCCATCCGCGGGATGGTCGCGGAGGCCCGCCGGTACCTGGTCCGACAGATCGCCGCCGTCGGGACGGCCGGGTTGCGCATCGCCGACAACCGGGCCGAGGTCCTGGACGTCATCCAGGCGGCGACGGGCGTCGCCGTCGAGGTCATCTCCGGTGAGGAGGAGAGCCGTCTGGCCTACATCGCCGCCCTTGCCGGCCTCGGCGTGGCGGACGGCTCGATCGTGGTCTTCGACACCGGCGGCGGCAGCTCCCAGTTCACGTTCGGCCATGGCGACGTCGTCGACGAGCGCTTCAGCGTCGACGTCGGAGCCGCCCGCTACACGGAGCGCTTCGGGCTCGACGGTGCGGTCTCGCGCGAGACGCTCGAGGAGGCGCTGGCGGCGATCGCCGGCGACCTGGCCCGGCTCGACGACCGGCCCGCGCCGGACGCTCTGGTGGGGATGGGCGGGGCGATGACGAACCTCACCGCCGTCAGGCTGGGACTCGAGCGCTACGACCCGGATGCCGTGCAGGGCTCCGTCCTCGAGCGCGACGAGGTCGACCGCCAGATCGAGCTGTACCGGACGCAGGATGCCGAAGCGCGCCGATCGATCGTGGGCCTGCAGCCGAAGCGCGCCGAGGTGATCCTCGCCGGCGCCTGCATCGTGCGCACCGTCTTGGACAAGCTGGGCATGGATCGGCTGACGGTCAGTGACCGCGGCCTACGGCACGGCCTCATCAACGAACGGTTCGGAGGCGGCGAGAAAGAGGCGCACAACATGCCGACGTGAGCCAGGGGTTCGGCACGGACTCGACCCCATCGTGGAGCAGCCTTGGTCGCGGCTGGTCTCCGGTCGTTGTTGCACGAGGTCCGATGTCCGCTCCCGGTCCTCGTCTGGTCGCCACACGTGCGAGCACGACCCGCGTGCGCAGGCGCGAGTCGCAGAAGATCCCCCGCACATGGACGAGCGATTCCCGACGCGACGATGAGCACGATGCGACCATCAGCCCATGGCCGAGCCCCAGCCCAACGCCAAGACGACCGTGCTGCCGCTCTGGACCCCGTCGCTCCCGGCACTCTGGGTGCTCACCGGCTTTGCGGTAGCCGTCGTCGTCTTCGCGATCCTGGAGCGGACAGTCGGGTCCTGGTTCGTCGCTGCGTCGTTCGTCATCACGACCACGAACGTCTGGATCCGCCGACGCGGTGCGAAGCGACGGTCTTGACCATCGCGGCTCCCCAAGGGAGTCGCCGACTGCCGCACGCACAGCCAGCTCGCCGACGCAGGCGGCGGGGGAGCCCGGAGACGACTGTGCGTGACACGCGTCCTGCTCCGTGGGAGGAACGAGACCGTCGGAGGTGCCCGAATCGCTTCCCCACGTGTTCCCGACGGAGATCCGCAAGTCAGGCACAGGAAAACCCCTGGCCGGAGCAGCGGCCAGGGGTTCACCTATCGGGCAGAACGTCCACACTCAGACGTCGTAGTAGAGCTCGAACTCTCCCCGCACCGTTGGAAACCGTGGGCTAGCGGGGGATAGGTGCGCTGACCTGCGCTAATACGAGCGCCGAGCGTTGGGCACCGTTGGCGTCCGCTGAACCTATTGCGGACTCCCTGCGGACTGGGCTCGATGGCTGAGCCTCACGGAACGGATCAAGAACAGAGCGGCGCCCGTCGATGCGGGAACACCAACGGGCGCCTAGGAAGCACCCCTACTGCTGGACAGGAGCACTCCCATGAGTACGAGCATGACGCACGGCCCTGGATACACCGAAGGCGTCCTCCCCGTGTGGGCGACGGAGTGGGACACCGACGAGTACGGCGACTCGACTCCGATCCGCCCGATCGTGGGCGAGGAGATCCGACTCGAGCCGGGCGCGGACGGTCAGCCCGTCATCTACACGTCCTACGCGTTCGTCGCGGGTAGCGGACACGTCGAGCCGTCGAAGGCCCGTGAGCTGGCGGCGGCGCTGTTCGAGGCTGCCGACATCCTCCAAGGTGGGCCGAGCATCGCGCGGCAGGTCGCCACGGTCATCGCGGGGCTCATCGAGGAACGCGACATCACCGCGGGCCAGCTCGACGCGATCGCCACCGTTCTGGGCATCGACGCCGACGCCATTCTCAAGGCGGCGCGCGGATGAACGCCGCCGACGACTTCGTCCTGGACGTGCTCGCTGCTCGCCTGACGTCGCATCAGGCGCGGGCGCTCGCGGCGGCGTTCACCGAGGTTGCCGAGGTCCTTGAGAGCGCTCAGGACTGACCGACCAACGAGCCCCCCGCAACCATGGTCGGTTGCGGGGGGCTCGCTCGCGTCAGCGGAAGTAGATGACGGTCGCAGCGATCGAGAAGAACGCCGTGGCAGTCCCTGCGCTGACGAACGCGCGGGTCTCGACCGTGAACGTGCCCCMGGGCGTGACGCTGAACTTGCGCGAGAAGTTCGAGGCGCCGTTGGCGAATCCGGCGCCCGGGTAAAGGTTCATGAACGGCCCGTCGGTGCCGCCGATGCGGGTGGCGATCTGCGCCGGGTTGGACGATCCGATCGCTGCAGCGGTGTTGGCCGTCACGGCCGCCTGCGTGTAGCCGGCCGGAACTGTGAACGTGACCGTCGTGTAGGAGCCGGTCGATGTCGTGAGCGTGATGCCGCTCTGGCTCGTGTTGGCCGTGTCCGCCGTCGTCTGCTCGCCCTGGAGGGTGGAGATCGATGCGACCTGGGCCGTCAGGGTGGCCTGCTGTGCCGTGAGCGTGGCTTGCTGGCTTGTCAGGGCGGCCTGCTGGGTTGTCAGCGCATCCTGCTGAGTCTCGAGCGCCGCCTGCTGTGCCTGCAAGTCAGCGATGACCGGGGCGAAGGACGCCGCGATCGACGGCCCGAGCTCCCTGACGCCGCGTTCGAGGTCGATGATTCGTCGGCTGTTCGCGTCCTCGCCCGGAGGGACGAGGTTGCCGAGCGTTCCGGGGAAAGCCATCAGGGCATCCTCATGTTCTGTCGTCGGGCCACGGCCTGAGCGGTGGCCTCGGGGGTGGCGTTCTCGTAGATGTGCCAGTTGGTGACCCCGGCTGCGGAGCCAGTGGAGGACGAGCCCATTGCCGCGAGCTGCTGCTGGTTGTAGATGTGCCCAGGACGGTCCGGCACGAACAGCTCCGGGGAGTTCTCGCCCACGACGTACGGCTGCCCCGCAGACACCGGGCCGCCACTCGCGCGGAACTTCACGCCGCCACCCGCGACCCGGAACGTGCCGTCCTGGAACGCGGTAACGAGGTTGCCCTGCGCGTTCAGAGACACGGTCGCGGATGCCCCGTTGAGGGCCAGCACCTTGTCCCGCAGAGAGTCGACTGCGTCCGCGCCGGCGTAGAAGGTCTGAGCGGTCTTGTCGGCCCCGGCACGCATCGCTGAGAACGTCTCGTCCGTCGTGGCGCCGAACGTCCTCAGGTTGTCGGAGGCCTGCTGGATCTTCGGACCGATGCCAGGGATCCACCCGAACGCCTCCGCGGCACCGTCCACGAACCGCTGCACGACGTAGAGGAACGCGTCGACCATGAACTGGCCGCCCGTGAGGATCGCACCCTGGAGCTGGAACCACATCGCCCCAACCTTCAGGAGCGCCGAGGTGATCGAGAGGCCACCTGCGACGAACGCGATCGCGGTCGTCTTGATGACGTCCTGGTTCTCCGTGACCCACGCCGCCAAGTCCTGAAGCGCCGGCACGCCGACGTCGGAGAACGTGTGGAACAAGTCGGTGACCACGGGCAGGAGAGCCGTGCCGATCGTGGCCTTCGTGTTCTCCAGCTCAGCCGTGAAGATGCGCTGCTGGTTCGCCAGACCGCCGCTAGTGCGGGCGAAGTCACCCTGAGCGTCCGAGGTCTGCGCCAAGATCTCCTGCTGAGCCGCAAGAACCTTGTTTGCCGGCGTCAGAGCGTCCTTGGTGGACGAGATGAGCCCCATCGCCAGCGCACGGTTCTTCAGGGTCGCGTCGTCGAGGAGGACCCCATATGCGCGGATCGGCTCAGCCTCGCCACGCAGCGCGGACCCGATCGCGTTGATCGCATCCTCGGGGCTGGTGTTGTTGAACGACGCCAAGTCACCCGCGAGGCCCACCAGGCCAGTCGAGAAGTCCGACAGGTTGTCACCCGTCAGGCCGGCGGACTTGCCGAAGATGCCGAACGTCGCCGCACCGTCGAGGGCCTCCTGCTGGGACTGACCGAGGGCGGTCGAGGTCGTCTTGGAGAACTTCAAGACCTTGCTAGCCGCATCCCCGAAGATCTGCTCGGTCTTCGACGTCGTCTCGTTCAAGTCCGACGCCGAGGAGATCGCATCCGTGAGGAAGTCCTTCACGGCGTCAGCAGCCTGCGAGATGCCCACCGCGGCGAACGACGCCAGGAACGCACCACCGGCGACCAGTCCCGCCTTCGCAAACCCCTTCGACTTCCCGACACCGTCACCGATCTGGTCACCACCACGCATTCCCGCCTGCGAGAACGGAGCGTCCAGATCCTTATTCAGGTTGCTCGCGAAGCCCTTCGTGCTGGGCAGAATCGTCAGGTACGCAGACCCGACCTCATAACCGGCCATCACTGGCCCCCCTTCTTCGCAGCCGCTAGGGCCGCATCGAGTAGTGGCCCAGCCATCCGGCCGAACCCAGTGCGGAACGCCGACACCGACGTCACCGCCAGAGCGATCACAAGCTCATCCATGGCGTCCACCTCACGAGCCCGTGCGATCACCAGCTGCGCACTCGCGTCATCCGTGTCAGCCGCGTAACGGATCAACGCGACAGCCTCAGCAGCCGCGTCGAACGACTGCGGCGTCACCACGACGACCCCGCAGAGACGACGGGGCGGGACCCCCCTGCCCCCCGGTGGACGGCCACCCCGTGGCATAGGGCCCTTTCACACACGGAGTGCTGGGGGTTTTTTGCCTGCGGGGAGAGATCGGCCCTATGCCACGGGAGGGCCGTGAGGCCCCCCCGGAGGAGGTGGTGCCCGGTCACGCGTCGGCCGTTTCGAACGTCGTCTGACGTTTGGCGGGTCGGACGACGTCGGCGGGCTCGGGTGTGGTCGGAAGTCCGGCCATCACCTTGTACCGGTCTTCCACCTGCAGGTCATAGGCGGCCTTGTCAGAGGTGGTGTAGTCGCCCGGTGCGAGCCTGTAGGGCTCGGGCTGGAAGCGGCTGCCCGAGTGCCAGCGCAGGTGGACGTAGGAGAGCCCGACACGTTCGCGGGCCTCTGCTGCCCGTGCGACGGCCTGGTGCGCTTCCTGTGCGGCCTGGCGGTACTCGGTGAGCCGTGCGAGCTCGTGGGCGGCTACCTCGGCCTGGTGGGTGCGCAGGTAGTTGCCGACGGCGGCCTGAGCATCGGCCATCGGTGCTCGAGCGTCGGCGCGGGCGATCTCGAACGCTACCCATGCGATCTCTTCGGCTCGCCGGGCTGCGTCGGTTGCGGGGGTTCCGGGGTCGGGCTCGCCGGCCCGGATCGCAGCTATGAGCGCGTCCTTGTCTTCCTCGGGCGCGCCGTTCTCGAGAATGTCGACGGCGTCGGTCCAGGCGTCGTGTGCCTCGGTGGCCTTGACCCAGGCGGCGTCACCGGCGGCGAGGATCTTGGCGACGTCCCTGGGGAACGGGTAGTCCTCGAGCTCGATGGGCAGCGGGTCGGCGATGACGTACGTGTGCGTCGTGCCGTGACGGGTAACGGAGAAGGCGGTCATGGTGTGATCACTCGCCCGTCTGCGCGGCGAGGCCGATGTCGCGGCCGTCCGGCGTCGCAGAGGCCGACTCGGCCGACGGCTTCCCGGCCATCAGCTCGGTGAGGTAGCCGGCACGCCGGGCCTCGTTGATGGCCTTGTAGTCCTTCGCGGCCACTGCGCGTGCCAGGTCGCTGTGCGTCCACTGCTCTTCGGGGGTCGGGTTGTAGCTCATGGTGGTTCCTCTCGGGGTTGGGGTGGTGCTGGTGGTCTGCCGCGCTTGGTGCGCGGCGGTCTGGGGGGTCATCGGGTACCGGCTCGGACGAGGCGCACGGCGCCGCAGGTGGCGCACTTGAGGGCGTGCCAGCCGCGGACTGCTGCGGTGTCGGAGGTCCAGCCGGGTAGGTGGCAGCCGGGGGCGTGGTGCACTCCGTGCTGGTCGATGACTTCGGGGCGGGTCTCGTAGTTCACGCGGCCTCTCCCTTCTTGGGGCGGCCGACCTTGGGCCGGCGCTCGAGGTAGGTCAGGCCGCCGTAGACGCCCTCCTCCTTGGGGTGAGCGAGCCCGTACGCCTGGCACTCAGGGACGGCCCTGCAGGGCACGCAGCGGCGTGCGGCGTACTCCTGGTCCGCGGGGTCGTCCGAGATCCAGCAGGCAGTCGTGTCGGGCGGTCCGAGGCGGCACTGGATCCGGAAGCCGTTGTCCTCGAGCGCCTGCAGGTACCTCTCGAGTGCGTCGCGGTCGGTGCTCACGCCGCCTCCTGGTGCTGAGGTCGGCAACGTGCCGTGAATCCCGGACCGTTGAGGGGTTCGCCGCAGTCTTCGCAGGCAAGTGATGTGGGTGTGGAAAGTGTGGGTTTGTGGAAAGTGGGTTCCAATTCCACACTTTCCACACTCCCAACAGGGGCATACAGACCCCGGCTGCGGATCCGTAGGCGTCCGCTGTCGACCAGGCGCCCGAGGTAGGTCCCGGCAGCCTTGGCGGTGACGCCCACTGCTGCCCCCACCTCGGTCGGGCCGACGCCGGCGGGGTAGCCGTTGACGTACTCGACGATCTCTGCGGACCGGTCGCCGAGACCCTCCGTGGCCTTGGCCTGCTGGGCAGCTCGTGCGGCATCGGCCAGTGACGATCCCTGGATGGTCCAGGAGCCCTCGCTGACGGTGAGCGCGTACTCGCCCTCGGGGACATCGCGACCGGTGACCCTCAGGACGCCCTCTGTGTCGTTCCTGGAGCGTGAGAGGGACACCGTGAAGTCGGCGGCACCGTTCAGGCCGTTCGTGCCGCTGGTGGAGTCCATCCAGTCGTCCGAGGTGGCCTTGCGGACGTGGTGCACGACGAGCAGGCAGGCGCCCGGGTTGTCGTCGGTGAGCCGCTTGAGTGCCCCACCGATGCGGTAGTCCCGGGCGTAGGCGCTCTCTCCGGGCTGTGCCGGCGGGGAGACCTTCCCAAGGGTGTCCAGGACGACCAGGGGGCGCGTGCCGGGGTGCTCGTCGAGCCAGGTCGCGATCAACGGGATGATGTCGCCCGGCGTCGCGCTCGTCGCGTAGTCCAGGTTGGAAGGGATCGGCTCGTCGCCCAGGAGCTTGCGGCATCGGCTCTGGAGCCGCCTGTCGCCGTCCTCGAGCGCGAGCAGCAGCACGGGTCGCGCCTCGCCCACTGGCACCTTCCCAAGGGCGTCGGAGCCGGATGCGACCGCGAGGACGATGTCCAGGGAAGCCCAGGACTTGCCGACCTTGGGCGGCCCGGTGAACAGGCCGAAGCCCTCAGGGATGATGCCCGGGACAGCCCAGGCGAGCTCGGGGAACGTCTGCGCGTCGAGCCATGCGCCGCTACGGATCCGGGGGGCGTTCACGCGGCCACCCCACGGTCACGAAGGATCTCGCGCTGACGGGCCGCCCGGTCGGGCTCTCCCCGCCGGTCGCAGAGGTCCGCGTACGTGGGCCTGGCGGCCACGAGACGGGCGATTGCGGCGGAGACCTCCATGCGTCCGCGCCACTCGTCCTCGGCCTGCTGGCGACCGATGGCGATGCCCTGAACGACTCCCGCCTCGTACCAGTCCAGGGCGTCACTCATGGTCATCACCCGCCTCCGTGACGGGGACGAGCTCGACGAGGATCATGTCGGCGGCATCACCGCGGTCGTGGGCTCGACGTACAGCACGCTCGGCCGCCGGCAGGTTGAAGTACAGATGCCGGTGCACCCTCTTGCCACGCACCAGGACAGCGAACGAGGTGCGGAAGAACTCCGCGGCGTCGTGGTCGGTGCTCGGTAGAATCGGAAGTGATCCGGCGCCCACCTGATCGTTGCGGCCCTCGTCCCTGACCAGGACGGGGGCCGTTCTCTGTGCCCCCATCAGGCGGCACGACCGGCGCGGACGTCCTCAAGCCACGTTTCTACGTCGTCCACCGCGTAGAGGACGCGACGGCCGACCTTGAGGCTCTTCGGCCCCTTCCCGACGTACCGCCAGTAGCGCAGAGTCTCGGCTGGCGTGTGTACGAGCGTTCCGAGTTCATCGGTTGTCATGTACCGGGACATCGGTCCTCCTCTTGAATCACGGTCACCCGGTGAGATCCGGGTACTACCGTTGACTCTAGGTGAGATAGACCCCTAAGATGGGTCTAACTAGACGCCCACACGCTTGGAGGCCCGCGATGCGGAGCCAGTTCAGGAAGTACCCCGACCACTACGAGCGGCAGCTCACCGTCGCCGGCGGCACGGCATTCGTCGCCTACTCCTACAGCGGTCCGAAGGTTGAGAGCGCTGGCGGAACGGTCGCCCCTGAGCGCTTCACCTACGTCGAGACTCCGACCGATCCCTTGGCGCCGAGCTACGTGGTCGAGTGCGCGCACGACGACCAACGCCGAGTCAGGATCGAAGCAGTGCACGTCCTCCGCAGACCGGGTGGCCGAGAGATCTACTCCTCGGACATGAGGAGAATTCGTTCGCTCGAAGATGTCGTCGAAGAGGCGTGGATGGCCGCATCGTTTCGGAACGCCTTCGCACTCGGAGACTCACTCAAGGAAGCAACGGACGCGCTCGAGCGGACGGTTGCTTCCCATACCGCGGAGGACCGGAAGACAATCCGCGGGTTGCGCCGCCAACTGCGGCGCAAGGTCACGCCGGAACTCTTGGCCGAGGTTGCGGAGGTGTACCGAGAGAACGTGTCGACCGGCAAGCCGACGCTCGCGGTGCGAGAGCACTTCGGCCTAGCCGAGTCGACCGCCTCGCTGTATGTGAAGCGAGCTCGAACGGCTGGCCTCGACATGGGGGATGCGAACAATGGCTAGCATCGCGAAGCGCACGAGCGGCCGCTGGATGGCCCGCTACCGGGACGTCGCCGGCAAGGAGCACTCCAAGACGTTCGACCGCAAGATCGACGCTCAGCAGTGGCTCAACATCGTTACGGCGAGCGTCGTTCGTGGGGACTACGTCGACCCGCAGACGGCCCGGACCACAGTCGAGGCCTGGTGCACGTCGTGGCTCGAGGGCTACGGGACGCGCCGCAGGTCGACAGTTCGCCAGGCCGAGGTGCACGTCGCGAAGATCGTCGAGCAGTTCGGGCCGATGCGCCTGGCCGACGTGAAGCCGTCGGCGGTGAAGTCGTGGTGCGCGAAGCTCAAGGCCGGGGGAGCGGCGGACTCATACGTCTACGCGCTCCACGCGCGGCTCTCCCAGATCATGGCTGACGCAGTCCATGACGGTGTGATCGCCCGCAACCCGTGCTCGCGGCGGACGTCGCCCGGAGCGGGCAAGCAGCGGCCCTACGTGGCGACCACAGAGCAGATCTGGGCGCTCTACGACGCCGTACCGGAGCACATGCGCGGAGCGATCCTCCTGGGCGCGTTCGCGGGCCTCAGGACGGCCGAGGTGTGCGGCCTGCGGGTCGAGGACGTCGACTTCATGCGGGGCATCGTGAACCCCAAGCAGCAGTGGCCCGCGGAGCCCTTGAAGACAGAGACCTCCAAGACACCCGTGCCGATCCCGCAGTCACTCGCGCTCGAGCTCGCGGCCGGGGCGGACGACCGTACGTGGGTCGTCGAGACGATCCTGGGCGAGCAGGTCGGGCCTTGGCAGATCGATCGGGCCATCCGTGCACACCGTGCCGCCGCCGGTCTGCCAGCGGCGTTCCGGTTCCACGACTGCCGGCACTACTACGCGTCGCTGCTCATCGCGGACGGCGCGGACGTGAAGGTCGTGCAGGCCCGTCTGCGGCATGCGTCCGCGACGACGACGCTGAACACCTACACGCACTTGTGGCCGGACACAGAAGAGTCCACACGCGCCACCGTGGGAGCAGCCATGGCGGCGCGTGCGGACTCTCTGCGGACTAGGCGGACCTCGTGAACGCGTTACCGCAGGTCAGAGGCCCTCCGACGACTACACGTCGTAGTAGAGCTCGAACTCGTGCGGGTGCGGGCGCAGACGGATCGGGTCGACCTCGGCGTTGCGCTTGTAGTCGATCCACGTCGCGATCAGGTCGGGCGTGAAGACGTTGCCCGCCGTGAGGAAGTCGTGGTCGGCCTCGAGGCTGTCGAGCACCTCGCCGAGCGAGCCCGGGACCTGCTGGATGAGGGCGTGCTCCTCGGGGGGCAGCTCGTACAGGTCCTTGTCCACCGGGTCCGGCGGCTCGATCCGGTTCTGGATACCGTCGATACCGGCCATGAGCATGGCCGCGAACGCCAGGTACGGGTTCGACGACGGGTCCGGAACGCGGAACTCGATGCGCTTGGCCTTGGGGTTCGAACCGGTGACCGGGATGCGGATGCACGCGGAGCGGTTGCGGGCCGAGTAGACCAGGTTGACGGGGGCCTCGAAGCCGGGGACCAGGCGGTGGTAGGAGTTCACCGTCGGGTTGGTGAACGCCAGCAGCGAGGGCGCGTGCTTGAGCAGGCCGCCGATGTACCAGCGCGCGAGGTCGGACAGGCCGCCGTAGCCCTTCTCGTCGAAGAACAGCGGCTCGCCGTCCTTCCAGAGGGACTGGTGGACGTGCATGCCGGAACCGTTGTCACCGAAGAGGGGCTTCGGCATGAAGGTCGCGGTCTTGCCGTTCTCGTGCGCCACGTTCTTCACGACGTACTTGAAGAGCATGACCTTGTCGCCCGAGATGGCGAGCTTGTCGAAGCGGTAGTTGATCTCCTGCTGGCCGGCGGTGCCGACCTCGTGGTGGGCGCGCTCGACACCGAGGCCGAGGGCGTCCAGCTGCAGGCTGATCTGGTCGCGGATGTCCGAGAAGCCGTCGACCGGGGGGACCGGGAAGTAGCCGCCCTTGTAGGGGATCTTGTGGCCGAGGTTGCCACCCTCCTCCTCGCGGCCGGTGTTCCAGGCCGCCTCGAAGGAGTCGATCGAGTAGAAGGACTCGTTCTGCTTCGTGTGGAAGCGGACGTCGTCGAAGATGTAGAACTCGGCCTCGGGGGCGAAGAACGCCGTGTCCGCGATGCCGGTCGACTTCAGGTACGCCTCGGCCTTCGCGGCGACCTGACGCGGGTCGCGGCTGTAGGGCTCGTCGGTGTACGGGTCGACGATGTGGAAGTTGATGTTCAGCGTCTTCTCGACCCGGAAGGGGTCGATGTAGGCGGTGCTGATGTCCGGGATCAGCTTCATGTCCGACTCGTGGATCGCCTGGAAGCCGCGGATCGAGGATCCGTCGAACATCTGGCCGTCCGTGAAGAAGTCGAGCTCCAGCGAGTAGGCCGGGACGTTGAAGTGCTGCATCGTGCCGGGCAGGTCACAGAACCGGACGTCGACGAACTTCACGTCCTCGCTCTTGATGAACGCCAGGACTTCCTCTGGCTTGCTGAACATCCGCTGCTCCTCGGTCGGTGGTACCCGTGGGGTCGGGCAAGGCGAGGCTACGAGCGGGGCGTTTCTCTGTCGTGTACCAAGTGTTTCGACAGCGTTACGGGCCCGTTCCTCGTGTAACGAATGTTGACCCTATGCCCTCCGGTGGGGTGGCTCATGGGCGTCTCACTAGAGCATGACGAGCATCCTCCGGGTCGCGGGCAGCGGCCACCGCTGGCTCCTGTGCGGCCGATCCGGGTCCGTCGCCTACCCTGCTCGGGTGGCAGATCGTCGTGACCTCAGCTCGTGGCTTGGCGGCACTCCCGACGACTCCGACGGGCCGGGCGCGACCCGCGCGGTACCGCGCGGGGTGCGTCTCGGGCTGCCCGAGTCCGGCCCGGGCGCGCTCGCCCCGCTGGGGCGCCGGGTCCTGGCCCTCGCTATCGACTGGGTGGCGTGCCTGCTGATCTCCGGCGCGTTCTTCGTCGTGGACCCGACCGCGTTCTTCCTGTCCCGCGGCAACCCGCTGGCCACCCTGGGCATCTTCGCGCTGGAGAACGTGCTGCTGGTCGGCTCGATCGGCAACACGCTCGGCCACCGGCTCCTGGGCCTGCGCGTGCGTCGGGTCTTCCCCGACCGGCCCGCCGAGCGCACGGACCCGGTCTGGACGACCGCGGCCCCCGGCTTCCTCAGCGCTCTCGGGCGCACCCTGCTGCTCTGCCTCGTCGTGCCCGCGGTCGTGTGGGACAGCGACGGCCGCGGCCTGCACGACCGCGTCGCGGGGACGGCCATCGTCCGCCGCTGACCCCCAGGCGGGTCAGCGGCCGCGCATGCCCTTGCGGTCGGGGCGGGCACGCATGGGGTCGACGCCCTTCGGCACGGGGAGCTTGATGCCGCCGAGGGCGGTGAGGCGCTTGCTCACCTCGGCGACCTCCTGCTTGGAGAGCTTGGGTCGGAGCTTCTGGACGGCACGCGGGAGCTTGCGCAGCGCGACCTGGCCCTCGCCGTCGCCGACCTGGATGAGCGTGATGGGGGCGCCGGAGATGACGCGCGCGGTGCGCTTGCGCTCCGACTCCAGCAGCTTGCCGATGCGCGACGCGGGGCCCTCGCCGACCAGGACGACACCCGGCCGCCCGACGCCGCGGAACACCATGTCCTGCGTGCGGGGGTCGACCGCGACGGGCTCCTGCGCGAACGTCCAGCCGCGCCGGATGGTCCCCAGGGCGGCGAAGGCCGCACCCGGCTGGCCCTCGATCTGCGTGTAGGCGGCTGTCTCCGCGCGGCGGGCGAGGATGAACATCGCACCCAGAGCGGCGAACGGGATGCTGAGCAGCAGCACGTACACCCAGTGGTTGATCAGCAGGCCGATGATGAGCCCCACCACGATGATGCCGAAGAACACCGCCAGCACGATCCACGTGACCGCCGGGTCGTTCTTACGGGTCATCTGGTACGCCTGCCACACCTGGTGGTACCAGCGGGTCTTCTTGACCTTGCCGGTCGGTGCAGCGGCGGGGGAGTTGTCACGGGCCATGGGCCCGAAGTCTACCGACCCGGAAGGGCCGTTCTGACGCTCACCGGGCGAGCAGGCTCGCCGCCTCCTGGCGGGACGTCGTCGGCTCGGCGAAGTGGGCCAGCGCCTCGGGGATGGGGCGGCCGTAGCGGCGCATCGCCTGGCCCCAGAGGCGGCCTGCGCGGTACGACGAGCGGACCAGCGGCCCGGACATCACGCCGAGGAACCCGAGGCGCTCGGCCTCAGCCGACAGCTCGACGAACTCCTCCGGTCGCACCCAGCGCGACACGGGGTGGTGCCGCACCGACGGACGCAGGTACTGGGTGATCGTGATGAGGTCGCAGCCGGCCTCTCGAAGCTCGGCCAGGGCCTCGACGACCTCCTCAGTGGTCTCGCCCATGCCGAGGATGAGGTTGGACTTGGTGACCAGCCCGGCCGCGCGGGCCGCGGTGAGCACCGAGAGCGAGCGGTCGTAGCGGAAGCCGGGCCGGATCGTCTTGAAGATGCGGGGGACGGTCTCGAGGTTGTGCGCGAGCACCTCGGGTCGCGACGAGAAGACCTCGGCCAGCAGCTCGGGGGTCGCGTTGAAGTCGGGGATGAGCAGCTCGACGCCGGTCCCGGGGTTCACCGCGTGGATCTGGCGGACGGTCTCGGCGTAGAGCCAGGCGCCGCCGTCGGGCAGGTCGTCGCGAGCCACGCCGGTCACGGTCGAGTACTTCAGGCCCATGGCCTGCACGGACGCGGCGACGCGGCGGGGCTCGTCGGCGTCGAAGTCGGCGGGCTTGCCGGTGTCGATCTGGCAGAAGTCGCACCGCCGGGTGCACTGGTCGCCGCCGATGAGGAAGGTCGCCTCGCGGTCTTCCCAGCACTCGAAGATGTTGGGGCAGCCGGCCTCTTCGCAGACCGTGTTCAGGCCCTCGCGCTTCACCAGGCCCTTGAGCTCGGTGTACTCGGGGCCCATCGTCGCGCGCGTGCGGATCCACTCCGGCTTGCGCTCGATCGGGGTCTCGGAGTTGCGCGCCTCGATACGGAGCATGCGTCGGCCATCGGCTGCGATCGTCACGCCGGTCAGACTAACCCGCGGTCGGCGCGTCGGCTGCAGGGGAGTCGCGCGTCACACCGCGGCCGGCGCCGTCCGCGCCTCGAGGATCGGGAGCAGCGTGTCGACGAGGTGCGCACGGACGAGGGGGACGACCTCGGCGATGGTCACCCGCCGTCCCGTCTCGACGGACAGCGAGGTCACGTCGGCGTCGGCGATGCCGCACGGCACGATGCGGTCGAACGCCGCCAGGTCGGGCTCGCAGTTGAGCGCGAAGCCGTGCATGGTGACGCCGCGGGAGACGCGCACGCCGATCGCGGCGACCTTGCGCTCCCGGCGCAGCTCGTCGGCGGGGAACCAGACCCCGCTGCGGCCGTCGACGCGGATGGCGGTCAGGCCGAGGTCGGCGCACGTGCGGATGAGCGCCTCCTCGAGCGCCCGCACGTAGCGCACGACGTCGATGGGGGTCGCGAGCTTGACGATGGGGTAGCCGACCAGCTGTCCGGGCCCGTGCCAGGTGATCCGGCCGCCCCGGTCGACGTCGACCACGGGGGTGCCGTCGACGGGCCGGTCCCACGACGCGGTCCGCCGGCCCGCCGTGTACACGTCCTCGTGCTCGCACAGGAGCACGACGTCCTCGCGGGTGCCGTCGGCGACCGCCGTGAGCACCTCGCGCTGCAGCTGCCACGTCGGCTCGTAGGGGAGCAGGCGCGTGCCGAGGTCGAGCTCGTCGAACCGCATGTCGGTCAGGCTAACCCGCGTCCGCGGCGGGACGGGCGACGAGGGCGAGCAGGACGCGCAGCTGCTCGGTCTGCTCCTGGGTCAGTCCCCGAGTGACCAGCTCCTCGGCGAACTCGCGGTCGGAGGCCACGGCGAGGGCGCCCCGGCCGGAGTCGGTGATCGCGATGACGTGCCGGCGGCGGTCGGCCTCGTGCGGCGTGCGGGTGACGTAGCCCGTGCGCTCCATCCGGGCCAGGACCCGGCTCATGGTCTGTTCGGTCACGCCGCAGGCGGCGGCGAGCTCCCGCTGGGACATCGAGGCGCGCACCAGGTGGATCAGCACCGGCAGGCTGGCGTGGTTGAGGTCCCAGGCGGCCAGGTGCGCGTTCCAGTCCCGCTCGACTCGTCGGGACGCCGCGGACAGGAGCCGTCCGACGGGCCAGTGCGCGGGGTCGGGCGAGGCCGGGTCGAGCGTGTCCGCCGCCTCGTCCTCGTGCTCCATGATCCCGTCTCCATTTGCTCTCCGGAGGATCGTCGCCAATGATACTCAGCATGCTGAGTAATCGCCGTTCGACGATCGTCCGCGCCGTTCTCGTCGGCGTCGCCCTGGTGGTGTGGCTCGGCATCGGGTCGGTGGGCGGGATGGCTCAGGGCAAGCTGTCCCAGGTCCAGACCAACGACGCCTCGGCGTTCCTGCCCTCGTCGGCCGAGTCCACCAAGGCCGCCGAGGAGAGCAAGGGCTTCGTCGACACGGAGACCCTACCGGCGCTGGTGGTCCTGGAGCCGGAGGACGGTGGCGACGTCACCCCGGAGCAGCTGGCGGCGGTCCAGCAGTGGGCGGAGGGGGTGCCCGACCAGGCGCTGCCGGCGGGGAACGAGGGCACGTGGTCCGAGTACCTCGTCGGAGAGCCGGCCGTGGTCCCGGCCGAGGACGGGCAGGCGCTGCTCGTCGCGTTCTCGCTGGACGGCGCGAAGGCCGACGACCTGCTGGCCGGCGACGAGGGCGTCACCGACTCGTTCGTGCTCGCGCTGCGCGAGTCGCTCGAGGAGGACCTCGGCGCGACCTCGACCACCGCGGGCGACCTCGGCCTGCACGCCTGGGTCACCGGTCCCGCCGGTTTCGTCGCCGACCTGGTCACGGCCTTCGGCGGCATCGACGGCGTGCTCCTGCTGGTCGCGCTCGGTGCGGTCCTGCTGATCCTCGCGATCGTCTACCGCTCGCCGTTCCTGCCGTTCGTGGTGATCTTCACGGCGGTGTTCGCCCTGTGCCTGGCCGGCCTGGTGGTGTACCACCTCGCGAAGAACGGCACGATCGTCCTCAACGGCCAGTCCCAGGGGATCCTCTCGATCCTCGTGGTCGGAGCGTCGGTCGACTACGCCTTGCTGCTCGTGGCGCGGTACCGGGAGGAGCTCCACCACGTCGAGCACCCCGCAGCCGCCATGCGCCGCGCGCTGCGGGCGTGCGTCGAGCCCATCGCCGCCAGTGCGGGCACGGTCATCGCCGGCGTCCTGTGCCTGCTGCTGTCCGACCTCGGCTCGAACCGCAGCCTCGGGCCCGTGGCGGCGATCGGCATCGCGTCGGCGCTGCTGGGCGCCCTCACGCTCCTGCCGGCACTGCTCCTCGTCTTCGGCAAGCACTCGCGCGTCCTGTTCTGGCCGCGCGCTCCGCGGCCCGACGCGATCGACGCCGCGGTGGTGGACCCCGCGCAGGGCACCGGGGTCTGGGCGCGGCTCGCCCGGTTCGTCGGCCGGCGGGACCGCGCGGTGTGGATCCTCACCGCCGTCGCGCTGTGCATCGGTGCGGCGTTCCTGCCCACGCTCAACGCGTCCGGGACGAGCCAGGTCGACATCTTCCTCACCGACGTGGACGCGGTCAGCGGCGAGGCGGTCCTGACGGAGCACTTCCCGGCGGGCGCCGTGCAGCCGGCGATCGTCATCGTCGACGAGGCGGACGTCGAGGCCGTCACCGCCGCGGCCGAGGGGGTCGAGGGCGTGGACGCCGTCGTGCCGTACACCGGCGCGCCGGCCGGAGCGGGTGCCCCGGCGACGGACGCGCCGCCGATCGTGGTCGACGGGCGGGTGCGGCTCGACGTCACGACGACGGCCTCGGCCGACACCCAGGCGGCCGTCGCGACCGTCGAGGACCTGCGGGCCGCCGTGCACGAGGTCAGCCCCACCGCCGTCGTGGGCGGAGCCGCAGCGCAGACGCTGGACACGCAGCTGGCCAGCGAGCGGGACCTGCGGGTGATCGTCCCGGTCGTGCTGCTGGTGATCGGGCTGATCCTCATGTTCCTGCTGCGGTCGGTCGTGGCGGCCGCCCTGCTGCTGGTCGCGAACGTGCTGTCGTTCGCGGCGGCGCTCGGCGTGGCCGCGATCTTCTTCAACCACGTGTTCGGGTTCGCGGGCGCGGACCCGGTGGTGCCGCTGTTCGCCTTCGTGTTCCTCGTGGCGCTCGGGGTCGACTACTCGATCTTCCTCATGACCCGCGTGCGTGAGGAGTCCGCGCAGGTCGGGACGCGGGCCGGCGTGGTGCGGGGCCTGGCGGTCACCGGCGGGGTGATCACCTCGGCGGGCGTGGTGCTGGCCACCACCTTCGCGGCCCTGGGCGTCATCCCGCTGCTGTTCCTCGCGCAGATCGCGTTCATCGTCGCCTTCGGCGTGCTCCTCGACACGCTCGTGGTCCGCAGCCTGCTGGTACCCGCCCTCGTGCACGACCTCGGTCGTCGCACGTGGTGGCCCAGCGCGCTCGGGCGCAAGGACGGTGCGGCAGCCGACCTAGAGTGAGCCGCATGGAGCCGCTGCGGGTCGGTCTGGTCGGGTACGGGGGAGCGGGCCGGGGGATCCACGCCCGGCTGCTGCGCGAGGCGGGGCAGCGCGTGACCGCGGTCGTCACGCGGAGCCGCGCGGCCCAGGTGGAGCAGGACTGGCCGGGAGCCACGGTCGTGACCGACGTCGACGGGCTGCTTGCGCGGGCCGACGAGCTCGACCTCGTCGTCGTCGCGAGCCCCACCGGCGAGCACGTGGCGCACGCGAGCGCCGCCCTGGACGCCGGCCTGCACGTGCTCGTCGACAAGCCGCTGGCCACCACCGCCGCCGACGCCCAGGCGCTGGCCGACCGCGCCGACAATCGGCTCACCGTCTTCCAGAACCGGCGGTGGGACAGCGAGCAGCTCACGCTGCTGGGCCTGCTCGCGAGCGGCGAGCTGGGCACGGTGCATCGTTTCGAGCGACGCTGGGAGAGGTTCCGGCCGGTGCCGCAGGACCGCTGGAAGGAGAACGACCCGCAGTCCGGCGGGCTCCTGCTCGACCTCGGCGCCCACCTGGTCGACTCGGCCGTGCAGCTCTTCGGACCCGTCGCACAGGTCTACGCCGAGCTGCACGCCCGCTCGACGCCCGCCACCGACGACGTGTTCCTCGCGCTCGTGCACGCGCGTGACGGCGTCGTGAGCCACCTGCAGGCCGGTGGCGTCGTCGGCGCTCCCGGGCCCCGCACGCGCGTGCTGGGAGACGGCGGCGCGTTCCTGGTCACCAGCTTCGAGGGGGAGCCGACGCCGTTCGCCGCGCTGGACGACGCCTACGAGGAGACCCGTCGACCGGGGGAGCCGGTGCACGAGGGGTGGCTGGTCCGCGGCGCGGAGCGCACACCGGTGCCGCGCGCGGCCGGCGGGCACGTCGACCTGTACCGCGCCGTGGTGCGGTGGGTGGTGGACGGCGGGCCGCCGCCCGTCGACCCCGCCGACGCGGCGCGCACGGCACGCGTCCTGGACGCCGCCCAGGTGTCCACCGACGAGCGCCGGGTGGTCCTGCTCGACTGAGGGCGCGCGGCCTGTGGACGACGGCCGACGCGCGAGCCCGGACGGGTCTTGGATGACCGGCATGGACGCGTACCTCGTGCCGGCCGACGTCGAGACCGTGCTCGCCCACGTCGGGTTCCGCCCCGTCGAGCTGGCGGGCGAGGGCTGGCTGGCCGTGGCCCTCGACGGCTCCGAGCGGCGGCTCGAGCTCCACGTCGTGCCCGCCGTGGTCGACGAGCTCCTCTCGGCCCGCGTCGCCCGGCTCCGCGCACTGCGGCACGAGCACCTCGCCCAGCTGCTCGACGTGATCGAGCTCTCCCCGGGGCGGCTCGGGCTCGTGGTCGAGCACGTGCCCGGCCTGACGCTCGCGCAGGTCCGCGCCGCGCGCGCGCCGCTGAGCGACGGCGAGGCCGCGACGGTGGCGATCCCGGTCGCGGGAGCGCTCGGCGCCCTGCACGACGCGGGCATGGTCCACGGTGGCGTGACGGCGTCGGCCGTCGTCGTGCGCCCCGACGGCCGGCCGGTCCTCACCGACCTGCGCGGTGCGGTGCTCGCGGCGGGTGACCCCGAGGCGGACCTGCGGCGCCTGATCGCCACCGTGCTCGCCCAGCTGCCGAGCCAGGACATCCATCTGGTGTCCGACGTGGCCGACCGGCCGGCGCTGCGGGAGGCCTTGGCCGAGCTGCTGACGGTCCCCGGGCTCGAGGCGGGCCGCGTGGTGGACCGGTGCTACCGGATCACCGAGCCGGAGCCGGTCCGGCTGCCCGACGCAGGTGCGCTGGCGTCCTCGTCGCTGGCCGCCGGCGCCCGCCGCGAGCACGACCTGCCGCGCGGCGTGCGGCGAGCGGAGCGGGTCCGACGGCGTCGCCGGGCCTTCGCTGTCGGCGTCGCGGCGACCGTGCTGGTCGTTGGGGCGGTTGCCTTCGGGCTGGTCGAGTCCAGACGGGTCGACGTGGTGCTGGACCGCGACGACCCGGTCGCGGCCGCCGCCCAGCTCAGCAGGCTGCGGGCCGCGGCGGTAGGCGATGCGGACCCGGCGGCGCTCGACGCGGCGGAGGTTCCCGACGGCCCCGCGCACACCGCGGACGTGCAGCTCCTCGCCGGCCGTGGTGGGCGGCACGCGGACGGGCTGACGGTCGACGTGCAGGACGCGTGGCTGGTGGAGGACGACGGAAGCCGGGCCACCACCACCGACGTCGCGGTGTCCGCGGTCACGACGACGCCGTCGCAGACGCCCGCACCGGCGGCCCGCACGGTCGTGCTCGGGCTGCGCTGGACCGACGAAGGCTGGCGCGTGTGGGACGTGGTGGAACCCTGACGTCAGCCGGCGGCCACCCAGGCCGCGGCTGTCGCGAGGTCGCCGTGCACGGGGGCGAAGCCGCTGGCGTCCAGCACGGCGGGGACCGCCCGGATCGACCCGAGCACCTCCGAGGAGAAGTCGCGGAGTACCAAGCGCAGCGCGAAGGACGGCACCGGGATCGCCGCCGGACGGTGGAACGCACCGGCCAGCGCGGCGACCACCTCGGCGTTCCGGGCGGGTGCGGTGACGAGGTTGACGGGACCCTGCACGTCGGCCGTGAGCAGGTGCTCGATCGCCCGGACCTCGTCCAGCAGCGTGATCCACGGCCAGAACTGCCGCCCCGACCCGAGCCGCCCGCCGACTCCGGCCTTGATCAGCGGCAGCAAGGGTCCCAGCGCCCCACCGCCCTGCCCGAGCACGATCCCGGTGCGCAGGTGCACCACGCGGACGCCATCGTCGGCGGCGGGCGCGGTGGCCGCCTCCCACTGCCGCACGACGTTCGCGAAGAACGTGGTGCCGATCGGCTCGTCCTCGTCGAGCACGTCCTCGCCGCGGGAGCCGTAGGCGCCGATCCCCGACGCCTGCAGCAGCACCTGCGGCCCGTCGTCGAGCTCCGCGAGCGTCCGCGCCAGGAGCCGGGTGGTCAGCAGCCGCGACGAGAGGACCTCGCGCTTGCGGGCCTCGGTCAGCGGCCTCGACCCGGGGTTCGCGCCCGCGAGGTTGATGACCGCGTCCGCGCCGGCGAGCGCGGCGGGGTCGAGCCGGCCGGCCACCGGGTCCCACGCGATCTGGTCGGCGCCCTTGGCCTCGCCCCGCACGAGCACCGTGACCCGATGCCCGCCCGCCCGCAGATGCGGGACGAGCCTGCTGCCGATGAACCCGTGCGACCCCGCGACGACGACCTGCATGCCGTCACCCTACGGTCGGGACGTCCCGCCGACATGTCGACGGCCCGGCACCCGCTGCGGGGTACCGGGCCGTCGGTCGATCAGGTGGAGCCGTGCGTCAGAGGCCGACCTCGGACTCGAACGCGCCTTCCTCGATGCGGGCCTTGACCGCGCTGAGGTACCGCGAGGCGTCCGCTCCGTCGACCAGGCGGTGGTCGTAGGAGAGCGACAGGTAGCACATCGAGCGGATCGCGATGACCTCGGCGCCGTCCGCGTCCTGGACCACGACCGGGCGCTTGACGATCGCGCCGGTGCCGAGGATGGCGGACGTGCCACCGGGGACGATCGGGGTGTCGATGATGGCGCCGCCCGAGCCGGTGTTGGTCACCGTGAACGTGGCACCGCTCAGCTCGTCCGGCGTGACCTTGTTCTGGCGCGTGCGACCTGCGAGGTCGACGATCTTGCGCGAGATGCCGGCGAGGTTCAGGTCGCCCGCGTCGCGGATCACCGGGACGAGCAGGCCCTTCTCGGTGTCGACAGCGATGCCGACGTTCTCCTGCGCGTGGTAGGTGATCTGGTTGCCCTCGAGCACGCCGTTGATCTTCGGGAACGCCTTGAGCGACTCGACGGCCGCCAGCACGAAGAACGGCAGGAACGTGAGGTTGACGCCCTCGCGTGCCTTGAAGTCCTCCTTGGCCTTGGCGCGCAAGCGGGCGACCCGGGTGACGTCGACCTCGACGACCGTGGTCAGCTGAGCCTGCGAGTGCAGGGCGTCGACCATGCGCTCGGCGATGATCTGGCGCAGCCGGCTGGCCTTCTCGGTCGTGCCACGCAGCGGTGAGACCGCCGGGACGGCCGCGGCGGGCTTGGCKGGGGCGGCGGGCTTGGCGGCGGCCGGCTGGGCCTTCGCCGCCTCGGCTGCTGCCTTCTCGGCCTCGGCCTTGGCTGCCGCGTCGAGGACGTCTTCCTTGCGGATCCGACCGCCGACGCCCGTGCCCACGAGCGCAGCGACGTCCACGCCCTTCTCGGCCGCGAGCTTGCGGACGAGCGGGGTGAGGTAGGTGCCCGAGACCGACGGGGGTGCAGCGGGAGCCGGCGATGCCGCGGGTGCGGGTGCGGCGGCGGGCACCGGAGCCGGCGTCGGGGTGGMCGGCACGGGCGCCGGCGCGGCCGACTCCTGCTCGGCGGCCGGCTCCGGAGCGGTCTGCGGCTCGGGAGCCTTCTCCTCGGCCTCGGGTGCCTTCTGCTCGGGAGCAGKAGCGGCATCGGCGGCCGGCGCGGAGCCGGAGCCGATGACGGCGAGCGTGGCGCCGACCTCGACGGTCTCGTCTTCCTGCACCAGGATCTGCTGCAGCGTGCCGGCGAAGGGCGACGGGATCTCGGTGTCGACCTTGTCGGTGGAGATCTCGAGCAGCGGCTCGTCCACCGCGACCTCGTCGCCCACGGCCTTGAGCCAGCGGGTGACGGTGCCCTCGGTGACGGACTCGCCCAGCGCGGGGAGCACGACGTTCTCGCTGGCGCCGCCGGACGTGGACTCGGCCGCGGGCGCTGCCGCCTCCGCGGCGGGCTCCTCGTGCGACTCCGTGCTCTGCTCCTGCGGCTCGACCTCGGCGGCGGGCTCCTCGGCGGGCGCCTGCTCCTCGGCTGCGGGCTCCTCGGCCGCGGGGGCGGCGTCGCCCTCGCCGGACGAGGCCTGGCCGGAGCCGATGACGGCGAGCGTGGCGCCGACCTCGACGGTCTCGTCCTCCTGCACCAGGATCTGCTCGAGCACGCCGGCGAACGGCGACGGGATCTCGGTGTCGACCTTGTCGGTCGAGATCTCGAGCAGGGGCTCGTCGACCTCCACCGTGTCGCCCACGTTCTTCAGCCAGCGGGTGACGGTCCCCTCGGTGACGGACTCACCGAGTGCGGGCAGCTGCACGTTGTCGGACATGACCGCTCGTGTCTCCTTCGATTCGTGTGGTCAGTTGTGGGCGTGCAACGGCTTGCCGGCGAGCGCGAGGTGCGCCTCCCCGAGGGCCTCGTTCTGCGTCGGGTGAGCGTGCACGAGGGACGCGACGTCCTCGGGGTAGGCCTCCCAGTTGACGATGAGCTGACCCTCGCCGATGAGCTCGCCGACGCGCGCGCCGATCATGTGGACGCCGACGACGGGTCCGTCCTTCTGCCGCACGAGCTTGACAAAGCCCTGCGTACCGAGGATCTGGCTCTTGCCGTTGCCGCCCAGGTTGTACTCGAGCGTCTCGACGGCGTCGGCCCCGTGGACCTCCTTGGCGCGCGCCTCCGTGAGACCCACCGAGGCGACCTCGGGGTCGGAGTACGTCACGCGCGGGATGCCGGACTCGACGATGGCCGCCGGGTTGAGGCCCGCGATCTCCTCGGCGACGAAGATGCCCTGCGCGAAGCCGCGGTGCGCCAGCTGCAGGCCGGGGACGATGTCGCCGACCGCGTAGACGTTGCCGACGCCGGTGTGCAGGCGCTCGTCCGTGATGACGAAGCCGCGGTCCAGCGTGATGCCCTGCTCCTCGTAGCCGACGCCAGAGGTGCGGGGTCCGCGGCCGACGGCCACGAGCAGGAGGTCGGCGTCGAACGTCTTGCCGTCCTCGAGCGTGACGTGCACGCCGTTGTCGTCCTGGGTCACGCCGGAGAACCGGACGCCCAGGTTGAAGTTGATGCCGCGCTTGCGGAACGCGCGCTCGAACGCCTTGGACAGCGACTCGTCCTCGTTCGCGACGAGGTGGGGGAGCGCCTCGATGATGGTGACGTCCGCGCCGAAGGACTTCCAGACGCTGGCGAACTCGGAGCCGATGACGCCGCCGCCGAGGACGATGACCGACTTCGGCACCCAGTCGAGCTGCAGCGCCTGGTCGGACGTGACGACACGACCGCCGATCTCGAGGCCGGGCAGCGAGCGCGCGTACGAGCCGGTCGCGAGGATCACGTGGCCGCCGGTGATGCGCTCACCGTTGACCTCGACGGTGTCGGGGCCGACGAGCTTGCCGTAGCCCTCGAAGACCGTGATCTTGCGGGACTTCACCAGTCCCTGGAGGCCCTTGTAGAGGCGGCCGATGACGGTGGCCTTGTACTCGTTCACACCGTTCATGTCGATGTGGTCGAGGGTCGTGTGGACGCCGAAGTGGGCGCCGTCGCGGGCGTGGTCCGCCAGCTCGGCGGCGTGCAGCAGGGCCTTGGTCGGGATGCACCCGTAGTGCAGGCAGGTGCCGCCCACCTTGTCCGCCTCCACGAGGGCGACGGACTTGCCCAGCTGTGCGGCGCGCAGCGCGGCGGCGTAGCCACCACTGCCTCCGCCCAGGACGACGATGTCGAAAGCGGTGCCGTTCGTGTCGGCCACGTGCAGACTCCTCATACGCAGACTTGGTGGTCTCGAGCTCGCCGACCATCCTGTCATCCCGACAGGGTTGGAACGACCCGGACGACGCGCACGACCATGTGATGAGCAGAACAGTCGTCCCATGACTGGTGTTCCGTCTGCTCGATCACACCCCGGCAACCGGCAGGTTCGCAGGTTACTCTCGTGCGCCATGGGCCTGTTCTCGCGCCGCAAGCCGGCCGCCACCGACGCGCCGACGGACCGCGACGCGCGCGAGGCGACACTCGCGCACCTCAAGAACTTCGTCGCGACGCGCGTCGGCGTGGAGGCCTACGTCGAGCCCCGCACCAATGACACGCCGACGACGATGATGCTCGTCGCCACCGACGGTGAGTGGACCCGTCGGCGGGTGCCGGACCCGGCGACGGCGTGGCAGCTCGCGCGCGACATGGCGATCCCCGTCTACGACGTGCAGCGCACCGGCTACCCGCAGCGCGTCCGTGACTGGAACTCGCGGMAGCGGCTCCGCGGGCGGCGCAAGCACGCCTAGCAGCGGTCGCGGTCTCGAGCCCTGAGGGCGGTCAGGCCGCCGGCGCCCGGCCCTCGAGCAGAGCCAGGAGCGTCCGGACGCCGACACCGGTGCCGCCGACCGGCGTGTACCCGTGCGGCGCCCGCTCGTTGTAGGCCGGACCGGCGATGTCGAGGTGGGCCCACGGGGTCTGCCCGACGAACTCCTGCAGGAAGATCCCGGCCGTCAGCATGCCGCCGAACCGGTCCGCGATGTTCGCGAGGTCGGCGACCTTGGACTTGAGCCCCGCCCGCAGGTCCGCGGGCAGCGGCATCGGCCAGAACTGCTCGCCGCTGGCCTGCGCGGCGGCCACGACCTCGCCGCGCACGTCGTCCGTGCCCATGACGGCGGACACGCGGTGGCCGAGCGCCACCAGCTGCGCGCCGGTGAGGGTGGCGATGTCGATGACGACGTCCGGCTTCTCCTCGACGGCGGCGACGAGCCCGTCGGCCATGACCAGGCGGCCCTCGGCGTCCGTGTTGAGCACCTCGACGGTCTTGCCGCCCCGGATGGTCAGGACGTCGGACGGGCGCTGGGCCGTGCCGGACGGCATGTTCTCCGCGAGGCACAGCCAGCCCGTGACGGCCACGGGCAGCTCCAGGCGGGCCGCGGCGAGGACCGTGTGCAGCACGGCGGCGGCACCGGCCATGTCGGACTTCATGGCCTCCATGCCGGCGGCGGGCTTGATCGAGATGCCGCCCGAGTCGAACGTGATGCCCTTGCCGACGAGCGCGACCTTGGCCTTGGGACGCGACGGCGTGTACGCCACCTTCACCAGGCGGGGGCCGCGGACGGATCCCTGGCCGACGCCGATGAGGCCGCCGTACCCGCCGGCTGCGAGCGCCTTGTCGTCGAGCACGGTGACCTTGAGCCCCTTGGCGCCGGAGTCCTTGACCGCCGCCTTGGCGATCTCGGCGAACGCCGCCGGGTACAGGTCGTTCGGGGCCGCGTTCACCAGGTCGCGCGTGCCGTGCACGGCGGCGGCGACGATCTCGGCGCGGGCGACGGCCGCGGCGGCGGCCCGGTCCCGGGGGTGGGCGGTGACGAGCTGGAGGACGCCGACCGGCGCCTGCTTGGCCGCCTCGGAAGCGCGGTACCGGGTGTAGGAGTACGCGCCGAACAGGGCGCCCTCCGCGACGGCGGCGACGGACGCCGTGTCGTCGGCGGGGAGCGCCAGGCCGACGCGCGCGGTGCCGGCGAGCTCGCGCGTGGCGGCACCCGCGGCCCGACGCAGCACCTCGGGGGTGATCTTGTCGGCCGGCCCGACGCCGGTGAGCACGACGACCGTGGCCACGAGCCCGGTGCCGGGCAGGCGGCGGACCTCGTCGGTGGCGCCCGTGATGCCGAGCGCCGCGGCGTCGGCCAGCTGGGCCCGCAGGTCCTTGGGCAGGCGTTCGGCGCCGAGGACGGCGGGCGCTCCGTCCTGCTGGGCGACCGCGACGACCAGGGCGTCGACGGCGAGGCGGGCAGGGTCCTGGGAGGTCAGCGTCAGCGTCACGGCTCGATGATAGATCCGGACGGGTGGACGGTCGTCGCGGCCCCCGCCGGTACGGTGGGGCACCGTGATCGTCCCCCTGGCCCTGCTGGTGGCCGCGCTGTGCCTGTCGCTCGCCGGCTGGGCGCTCTGGTTCGTCGTCCGGGACCGCGCGGTCGTCCTGCGCCAGCTGTGGGGTGGGGCGGTGATCGAGGCCGTGCTCGTCGTGCAGGGCGTCGTCGCCGGAATCCTGGCGGCCACCGGGAGCCCCGACGTCGACGGGGTGCTCCTGTGGGGCTACGTGCTGACGCAGCTGCTCATCCTGCCCATCGCCGCGGCGTGGGCGTTCGCCGAGCGGACGCGCTGGAGCTCGGTGGTCCTGCTCGTCGCCGCCGTGACCGTCGCCTTCCTCGAATTCCGACTGCTCCAGATCTGGGGGACCGTGTGACCGACCGACCGGACAACCACCGACCGACGGGGAGCGGCCCCGGCCGCCTGCTCGTGGCCGTGTACGGGATCCTCGCGCTCGCCGCGACGGCCCGCGGCGTCTATCAGGTGGCGACGAAGCTCTCCGAGGCGCCGGTCGCGTATCTGCTCTCGCTCGCGGCCGGTCTCGTATACGTCGTCGCGACGATCGCGCTGGCCAAGGACTGGCGTCGGCTCGCATGGTGGGCCGTGTCGATCGAGCTGGTGGGCGTCCTCACGGTCGGCGTCCTGTCGCTCGTCGACGTCGGCGAGTTCCCCGACGAGACGGTGTGGTCGGCGTTCGGCCAGGGGTACGGGTACATCCCGCTGGTGCTGCCGTTCCTCGGGCTGCTGTGGCTGTGGCGCACGGGCCGCCCCGCCGCCGACGACCTAGGGTGAGCAGCGTGTACCGCCTGCTGTTCGACCTCGTCTTCCGCCGCATGGATCCCGAGCGCGCGCACGAGGTCGCCTTCCGGTTGATCCGCGTGGTCGCGCAGGTCCCGGGCCTGCGCGACGTCGTCCGCCGGGTGTTCGCCTCGTCCGACCGCGGCGCCGTCCACGTCTGGGGGCGGCGCTTCCCGTCGCGCTTCGGCCTCGCCGCCGGGTTCGACAAGAACGCCGTCGGCGTCGCCGGCCTGACCACGCTCGGGTTCGGCTTCGTCGAGGTGGGGACCGTGACCGCCCACGCCCAGCCCGGCAACGAGCCGCCGCGGCTGTGGCGGGTGCTGGACCAGCGGGCGCTGCGCAACCGGATGGGCTTCAACAACGAGGGGTCCGAGGCGGTGGCGGCGCGCCTGCGACGCCTGCGCGCGACGCCCGCGGGTCGCCGGCTCGTGGTCGGCGTGAACATCGGCAAGACGAAGGTGACGCCCGCCGAGCACGCGCCCGCCGACTACGCCACCAGCGCCGGGCGTCTCGCGCCGTACGCCGACTACCTCGTGGTCAACGTGTCGTCCCCGAACACGCCCGGCCTGCGCGACCTGCAGTCGGTCGAGGCGCTGCGGCCCATCCTCGAGGCCACGCGCGTCGCGGCCGACGAGGCGACGGTGGCCGCCGGGATCGCCCCGGTGCCGTTGCTGGTCAAGATCGCGCCGGACCTGTCCGACGACGACGTCGACGCGGTGGCCGAGCTCGCCGCCGAGCTCGGCCTCGACGGGATCGTCGCCGTCAACACGACCATCGGCCACGACCTCGGACCCGGCGGGCTGTCGGGACCGCCGGTGCTGGCGCGCGGGCTCGACGTGGTGGCCCGCCTGCGCAACCACCTCGGGCCGGACGCCGTGATCATCGGCGTCGGCGGTATCACCACCCCTGCCGACGCCCGCGAGTACGTCGCCGTCGGCGCCACGCTGGTCCAGGGTTACACCGGACTCATCTACGAGGGACCGGCGTACGCCTCGCGGATCACCCGCGCGCTCGCGGCCGACCAGGCGCTGCGCGGGACGCCCCGCCGGACGGCGGTCGCCTGATGGTCCTGCGACCGCAGTGGGAGTGGCGGTTCGACGGTGCGGACGGTGCCGTGCTCGACCGCCCCGTGAGCCCGGTCTTCACCACGCAGTACGACGCCGAGCAGTGGCTCGGCGAGCACTGGCGCACGCTCGCCGCGCAGGGCGTCCAGGCGGTGGGCCTGCTGCACGAGGGTGCGCAGGCGACCCCGACTCTGACCCTGCCGCTGACCTGACGCGTCACACCATCGCGTGGACTCCGGCGGGTCCCGCGGCGGGCTCCGTGATGCCCAGGCCGGCCCAGGCGTCCGCCAGCCCGGCGACGGCGCGGCGCAGGTTGTCGGCCGTCGTCGTGAACGGCAGGCGCAGGTTCCGCTCGAAGCTGCCGTCCACCCCGAACGCCGTGCCTGGCACCACGCGCACGCCGTGCCGGGCGGAGATCGCGGCCAGCGCGCTGGACACCGGCGCCCCGAGGTCGGCCCACAGGGACAGCCCGCCCGCGGGGACCTCGAACCGCCACGACGGCAGCTGGTCGAGCAGGAGGCCGACGAGCAGGTCGCGGCGGTCCCGCAGCGCCGCACGACGGCCGGCGAGGAGCTCGTCGGAGTGCGCGAGCAGCTCGGCCACGACCAGCTGCTCGAGGAGAGCCGTGCCGATGTCGACGTGCGCCCGCGTGGTGGCCATGCGGTTGACCAGGTCGGGGTGCGCGCGCACCCACCCGACGCGCAGGCCGCCCCAGAAGCTCTTCGACGCCGAGCCGATCGAGACGACGTAGGCGGCGGCCGTGCCGTCGCCGGCGAACGAGCCGGGCGCGGGCCCGTCCATGGTCAGCTCCGTCAGCACCTCGTCGCCGACGATCGTCGTGCGGTGCCGCCGCGCGAGCGCGCGCACCCGGGCGCTGTCCTCGTCGCTGAGGCTGGTGCCCGTCGGGTTCCGGTGGCTCGGGATGAGGTAGACCAGCCGCGGCGCGACCTGCCGCAGGGTCGACTCGAGCAGGTCGATGTCGAGCCCGGCCTCGCCGGAGGGGACCGGCACCGCCCGGCCGCCCACCGACCGGACGACGTCGATCGCGTGCGGGTACGTCGGGTGCTCGACGACCACCCGGTCGCCGGGGCCGGCGTGCGCGGTGACCAGCAGGTGGATGGCCTGCTGCGCGCCCGTGGTGACGAGCACCTGGTCCGGCGTCGTGGGCGTCCCGCGCAGGGTGTACCACCGCGCGATCGCCTCGCGCAGGACCGGGAGGCCCAGCGGTGCGTACCCGGTGCCCGTGAGGTGCCGGGGGAGCGCGTCGAGGGCGGCCAGGTACGCGCCGTGCAGGGACGACGGGGCGGACGGCGCGGCCATCGCGAGGTCGACGATCCCGGGCTCGTCGCGCACCGTCTCCGCCATCGACGAGCGCGCGCCCGGACCGGCGGGAAGGGTGGTGACCGTGCCGGACCCGCGGCGGCTCACCAGGTACCCCTCGTCCCGCAGGAGCCCGTACGTCGCGGTGGTCGTGGTGCGGGAGACGCCGGTGGCGTCGGCGAGCTCGCGCTCGGACGGGAGGCGCGTGCTGAGCGGGACGGTGCCCGACAAGATCGAGGCCCGGACGGCGTCGGCGAGCGCGACGTAGGCGGGACCGGGGCGCTGCCACGCCCCGAGCACCGAGCCGAGGCGTTGGCCACTGATCCGACGGTCCGCGGGCAACTCAGGCGTGATCACCAGGCCACTATGCCAGAAGTGGCTATTCCAAGGAAGGCCACACACGAGCCAGCATGGCTGACCATGAGCATGTGGATACCAGCGATCCTCCTGATCGCGAGCCTCACCGTCACTCTCGTCCTCGTGGTCCACCGGGACGGCCTCGGGCACCGGCCACCGCCGGCTTCGCACCGCGAGTGGTTCGAGCAGCTGCCGTGAGCGCCGGATCGGTGCGGACGTATGCTCGCGCGGTGCTGACCCGGAGGACACCCGACGCGCGACCCGTGCGCCGGGGCGTGCAGCTCCTGGTCGGCCTCGTGCTGTACGCGGCCTCGATCGCGATGCTCGTGGACGCCGGCCTCGGCAGCATGCCGTGGGACGTCCTCACGCAGGGGATCGTCCGGCACACGGGCTTGTCGTTCGGCGCCGTCACCCTGCTCGTCGGGGTGGTGGTGCTGGCGTGCTGGATCCCGCTGCGCCAGCGACCCGGGGTGGGCACGGTGGCCAACGTCATCGTCATCAGCGTGCTGGTGGACCCGTTCCTGGCGCTGCTCGGCGGGCTGCCCGACGCGATGGGTGTCCGCATCGCGCTGGCCGCGAGCGGCCTCGTGCTCAACGGCCTGGCGACCGGGCTCTACGTGGGCGCCGGGCTCGGACCGGGACCCCGCGACGGACTCATGACGGGCCTCGTGCGCCGGACCGGGCGCTCGGTGCGGCTGGTCCGGACCGGCATCGAGGTGGCGGTCGTCTCCGTCGGCTGGGCGCTGGGCGGCACCGTCGGCTTCGCGACGCTGGCCTACGCGCTGGCGATCGGTCCGCTGGTGCACCTGTTCCTGCCGCGGCTGACGGTGCGCACCGAGGTGCGGGAGCCCGTCGCCGTGTGACGAGGTCCGGCCCCGGGGAGCCCAGGGGCCGGACCGTCGCGTCAGCGCGCGGGCGGCGCGTTCTTGGCCGTCTCGGCCGGGTCGGACACGACGGAGTCGCCGAGGATCGTGTCGATCCGGGCCAGGAGCTCCGCCGGGATGGTCACGCCGGACGCCTTGACGTTCTCCGTGACCTGCTCGGGCCGCGAGGCGCCGATGATCGCCGCGGCGACGTTCTGGTTCTGCAGCACCCACGCCACGGCCAGCTGGGCCAGCGAGAGCCCGAGCTCGTCGGCGACGGGCGTGAGGTCCTGCACACGCTGCAGCACGTCGGGCTGCTCGAGGAAGCGGCCGATGAACCGGGCGCCGCCCTTCTCGTCCGTCGCGCGCGAGCCCGCGGGCGGGGCCGCGCCGGGCTTGTACTTGCCGGTGAGCACGCCCTGGGCGACGGGGGACCAGACGATCTGCGACACCCCGAGCTCCTCGGACGTCGGGACGACCTCGCCCTCGATGACTCGCCAGAGCGCCGAGTACTGCGGCTGGTTGGAGATGAGCTGGAAGCCCAGGTCCTTCGCCAGGGCGTGCCCGGCCCGGATCTGGTCCGCGGTCCACTCCGAGACGCCGATGTAGAGCGCCTTGCCCGCGCGGACGACGTCGGCGAACGCCTGCATCGTCTCCTCGAGCGGCGTCGACTCGTCGTAGCGGTGCGCCTGGTAGAGGTCGACATAGTCGGTCTGGAGGCGCTCGAGCGAGCCGTCGATGGACTCGAGGATGTGCTTGCGCGACAGGCCGGAGTCGTTCGCCCCGCCCGGGCCGGTGGGCCAGTAGACCTTGGTGAAGATCTCGAGCGACTGGCGCCGCTCGCCCTTCAGGGCCTCGCCCAGGACGGTCTCCGCCTTGGTGTTGGCGTAGACGTCGGCGGTGTCGAAGCTGGTGATGCCCGCGTCGAGCGCGGCACGAACGCAGGCCTTCGCGGTGTCGTTCTCCACCTGCGAGCCGTGCGTGAGCCAGTTGCCGTAGGTGATCTCGGTGATCTTGAGGCCGGAGCGGCCGAGGTAGCGGTAGGAAACCATGGCCGCCACCCTACGGCGGGGTCAGGACGGGCGCTGGCCGTGCTTGACCTGCGGCTTGGGCAGCCGCGCCGGACGGATCTGGAAGACGCGCAGCACCGCGTACATGGCCACCCCGCGCGGGATCTGCGCGGCGCCGAACTTGGCGACGAGGCGCTTCTTCAGGCCGCGCCACATCAGCCACGCGTCGATGGCCGCCGCGATGATGTAGATGTACAGGGCGAGGATGGCGATGACGGCGAACCCGGTCTTGGCCAGCGCGAACTGGATCACCAGGAAGACGGCGGCCATCGGCAGGAAGAACTCGCCGAGGTTCCAGCGGGCGTCGACCGCGTCGCGGATGTAGCGGCGCACCGGTCCGCGGTCCTTGGCGGGCATGTTGCGCTCGTCGCCGGTCTGCATCGCGCGGTACTCGACGTCGCGCTGCGTCTTCGCCTGCTGGCGGGTGGCCTTCTTGGTGGTCGGCGAAACCAACGGGCGCTTGTTCGCGGCCTCGGAGACCTTGCGCTTGGGCGTCGGGCGGCCCTTGCCCGCGTCCGTGGGCGGCGGGGTGCTCTCCGTCAGTGCGGGAGTCACGGGCTGGGGGTCGTTGCTGCGTCCGAACACCCCGCCAGGGTAGTCGAGTAGCGTGCTTGTCCGTGACCGATGCCTCCTCGCACCAGACCACCGTTCCCGGCGACCGCACTGAGGCCCTGCGCACGCGCACGGCTGCCGCATTCGGTGCTCTGCGCGCCGACCTCGAGGCCCTCGTCCGCATCCCGAGCGTGTCCAACGCCGAGTTCGACCAGGCGCACGTGGCCGCGAGCGCCGACGCCGTCGTGGCGCTGCTGCGGGGCGCGGGTCTCGACGACGTCCAGGTGCTCTCGGTGCCGGGCGGCGCCCCCGCGGTCGTCGGCCGGCGCCCCGCGCCGCAGGGCGCACCGACCGTGCTCCTGTACGCCCACCACGACGTCCAGCCGCCCGGGGACGACGCGGACTGGGACACCCCGCCGTTCGAGCCCACCGAGCGCGGCGGGCGGCTGTACGGCCGTGGCGCGGCGGACGACAAGGCCGGCGTCATCGCGCACGTCGGGGCGCTAAGGGTGCTCGGCGCCGACCTCGGCGTGGGCGTCACCGTGTTCGTCGAGGGCGAGGAGGAGATCGGCTCGCCCACGTTCACCGCGTTCCTGCACGCGTACCGCGACCTGCTGGAGGCCGACGTCATCGTCGTCGCGGACTCATCGAACTGGGCGATCGGCGTGCCGGGCCTGACCACGTCCCTGCGCGGCCTGGTCGACTGCGTGGTGGAGGTCGCGGTCCTGGACCACGCCGTGCACTCGGGCATGTACGGAGGCGCGATCCTCGACGCACCGACGCTGCTCGCCCGCCTGATCACGACGCTCCACGACGACGAGGGCAACGTGGCCGTCGAGGGCCTGGTGCACGCGCCGGACCCGACCGTGGACTACGACGAGGCGACGTTCCGCACCGACGCCGGCGTGCTGGACGGCGTCCGGCTCGCCGGCTCGGGACCGATCACGGCCCGGCTCTGGACGCGCCCGGCCATCGGCGTCATCGGCTTCGACGCCCCCCGCGTGGCCAGCGCGTCGAACACCATCACCCCGCGCGCCTCGGCCAAGCTCTCGGTCCGGCTCGCGCCCGGCCAGGACCCAGCCGCCGCCATGGCCGCGCTGCGCACTCACCTGGTCGAGCACGCCCCGTTCGGTGCCCGCGTGACCGTGACCGACGGCGAGGAGGGCAAGCCGTTCCAGGCGCCGCTCGACTCGCCGGCGATGCAGGCGGCCCGCTGGGCGTTCGCGCAGTCGTGGGGGACCGATCCGGTGGACATCGGCGTCGGCGGGTCCATCCCGTTCATCGCCGACCTGCTCGAGGTCTACCCCGACGCGTCGATCCTGGTCACTGGCGTCGAGGACCCCGACGGCCGCGCGCACGGCGCGAACGAGTCGGTGCACCTGGGCGAGCTGGAGAAGGTCGTGCTGGCCGAGGCACTGCTGCTGGAGCGGCTGGCCAGGAGCTGAAGTCGGCGACCAGCCGGGCCTCAGGCGGTCTCGCGGTGGGCGACGCCGACGGCCTCGGCCCAGCCCTGGACGTCGGCGGGCAGCTCGGGCGAGGGGCCGTCGTGGGTG
Organism: Cellulomonas sp. P1_C4; assembly: GCF_056406355.1. Taxonomy (NCBI): domain Bacteria; kingdom Bacillati; phylum Actinomycetota; class Actinomycetes; order Micrococcales; family Cellulomonadaceae; genus Cellulomonas; species Cellulomonas sp. P1_C4. The sequence continues at coordinate 203,584 of NZ_JBFUAI010000003.1, forward strand.
CCCAGCAGGTCGATGACATCGGGCGCCGGGATGCGCGAGCCGTCCCGCGCGAGGAACCGACCGGCGACGACGCCGCGGGCCACGTGCTCATCGCCCCGGCGGAAGGTCTGCTCGAGATAGGCGCAGCGCAGGTCCCAGCCGAGCAGGCGGGTGGAGATCTCGAAGCGCTGGCCGAGCGTCAGCGAACGGCGGTAGGAGATGGTCGACGAGGCGACCACGGGGTACCAGCCGTGCTCCTTCAGCGGCCCGAAGGCGCCGAGGTCCGCGAGGAAGTTGCCGCGCGCGACGTCCATCATCTGCAGGTACACGCCGTTGTTCACGTGCCGGTAGAAGTCCAGGTCGCCGACGTGCACGCGCATCCGGGTGACCGACGGCTCGAAGAGCCCGCGGCCGGGGACGGCGGGCCGGGGGCGGGTGGTGGCCAGTGCGAGCTGGATCATCCGAGTCACCCGGGCGACGTTACTCGCCGGTAGGTTCCGCGGGAACGGCGACGAAGTGCTCCACGACCGGGAACGGCTCGTAGAAGTGGTGCAGCAGCTCCCGCCAGCGCGCGTACTGCTGCGACCCGCGGAAGCCGACCTCGTGCGCCTCGACCGAGTCCCACCCGATGAGCAGCAGATAGGTTCCCGTGCGCTCCACCCCGCGGGAGACGTGGATCCCGCGGAAGCCCGGGATGCCCGCCACGAGCGGGACGGCCTCGGCGAGCGCCCGCTCGAAGGCTTCCTCCTGGCCGGGGCGGACGGGCAGGAGGGCGTGCTCGGTGACGGCCGCGTCGAGCGGCCCGGTCATACGGGGGGCTCGGGGTCGTACTGGATGCCGCGCCGGACGGCCTTGGCGGCGTCGACGGACTCGAGGCGGGCCACCAGGTGCAGGGCCATGTCGATGCCGGCGGACACACCCGCCGACGTGACGATGTCGCCGTCGTCGACGAACCGGGCCTCGGTGTCCGCCAGGACGCTCGGGTCGATCGTCGCGAGCTCGTCGAACGCGCTCCAGTGGGTCGTGGCCGGCCGCCCGGCGAGGAGCCCCGCGGCGGCGTACACGAGCGCACCCGTGCAGACGCTGGTCATCAGCGGCGTCGCGGCGCGCATCCCGCGCACCCACTCGAGGTGGTCAGCGTCGCGCACGAGCGCCCGGGTGCCGAAGCCTCCCGGGTAGACGAGGACGTGCAGGGGGCCGACCTCCTCCGCGCTGAGGTCCGGGACGAGCCGCAGCCCCTTGGCGCAGCGCACCCCGAAGCCGTCGGCCGAGAACGTCACGACCTCGGGCCGCAGCTCCGAGGTTCTGGCCCAGTACGCGAGCACCTCGTACGGCCCGACGACGTCGAGCTCCTCCGCGTCGTCGAAGATGAAGATGCCGACGCGCAGGTGGTGGCCGGTGGACACGCTCAGTACCCCGGCAGGGCGAGCATCTGGTCGAGCGCGACGCGCGCCCAGTGGGCGTCGTCGGCGTCCACGACGATCCGGTTGACCGCCCGGCCCGCCACCAGCGACTCCATCGCCCAGACGAGGTGCGGCAGGTCGATCCGGTTCATGGTCGAGCAGAAGCAGACCGTCGAGTCGAGGTAGTGGATGTTCTTGTCCGGGTGGGCGGCGGCGAGCCGGCGCACCAGGTTGAGCTCGGTGCCGACGGCCCAGGAGCTGCCCGGCGCGGCGGAGTCGAGCGCCTTGACGATGTACTCGGTCGAGCCCACCAGGTCCGCGGCGAGGACGACCTCGTGCTGGCACTCCGGGTGCACGATCACCGTGACGTCCGGGACGGCCGCGCGCATGTCGGTGACGTTGCGAACCGAGAACCGGCCGTGCACCGAGCAGTGGCCGCGCCACAGGATCATCCGGGCGTCGCGCAGCTGCTGGGTGGTCAGGCCGCCGCCGGGCTTGCGCGGGTCGAACACCACGCAGTCGTCGAGCGAGAGCCCCAGCTGCTGCACCGCGGTGTTGCGGCCGAGGTGCTGGTCGGGCATGAACAGCACCTTGCCGGTGCCGCCGACGCCGCCCACCTTGTCGAACGCCCACCGCAGGGCGACGTGCGCGTTGGACGACGTGCAGATGGTCCCGCCGTGCCGTCCCGTGAACGCCTTGATGGACGCCGCCGAGTTCATGTAGGTCACCGGCACGGTCACCTCGGCGACGCCGGCGTCGACCAGCACGTCCCACGCGTCCTCGACCTGGTCGATCGCCGCCATGTCCGCCATGGAGCAGCCCGCCGCGAGGTCCGGGAGGATCACCTGCTGGTGGTCGGACGTGAGGATGTCCGCCGACTCCGCCATGAAGTGCACGCCGCAGAAGATGATGAACTCCGCCTCGGGCCGGGCGGCTGCCTCGCGCGCGAGCTTGAAGGAGTCGCCCGTGACGTCGGCGAACTCGATGACCTCGTCGCGCTGGTAGTGGTGGCCCAGGACGAAGGCCCGGCTGCCCAGCGCGGCGCGGGCCGCGCGGGCGCGCTCGACGAGGTCCGGGTCGCTCGGGGCGGGGAGGTCGCCGACGCACTCGACGCCGCGCTCGGAGGCCAGGTCGACGCCGCGTCCCAGCAGCAGGAGGGCCGACGGAGCCGGCTCGGAGAAGGTGCTCACGCTCACGCCGCGATCCTTTCACACGGTCGCCCGCTCGCTCGTGCCACGATGCACGCCGTGCGCGTGCTCATCGCCCCGGACAGCTTCGGCTCGAGCCTCACGGCCGACGAGGCGGCGCAGGCCATGGCCGGTGCGTGGCGGGCGACCGCGCCGCACGACGAGGTCACCACGTGCCCGCTGTCCGACGGCGGCCCGGGATTCGTCGCCACCCTGCACGCGGCGCTGGGCGGCGAGCTCGTGCCGGTGACCGTGACGTCGCCCGTCGGCGCGGCCGTCCCGGCGGTCCTGCTGCTCGCCGGGACGACCGCCTACCTCGAGTCCGCGCAGGCCGTCGGCCTGCCCCTGGTGCCGGACGAGCTCCGCGACCCGACCCGGACGTCCAGCCGCGGCGTCGGTGAGCTGCTCGCGGCCGCGATCTCGGCGGGCGCCCGCCGCGTGGTCGTGGGCCTCGGGGGGTCGGCGACGAACGACGGCGGCGCAGGTGCGCTCGTCGGGCTGGCACGGGCGCTCGGTCTCGACGGGCCGGGCGACCTGCTCGACGCCGGCGGCGGATCGCTCGGCGCGGTCGGCCCGGACGACCTGGTCGGCCTGCGGGTGCTGCGCGACCGACTGCGGGGCGTGGAGCTCGTCGTCGCCACCGACGTGGACGTGCCGCTGCTGGGCCTGCACGGTGCGAGCGCCGGCTTCGCTCCCCAGAAGGGGGCCACGCCCGAGCAGGCGCAGGACCTCGAGCGGTCCCTGGGCCACTTCGCGCACGCGGCGACGGCCGCCCTGGGCGACGCGCTGCGCCCCGACCTGCTCGCCGGCACCCGCCCCGCGTCGGCGACGTCGCGGCTCACCGCCGCGCCCGGTGCCGGTGCCGCCGGCGGGCTCGGGTTCGGTCTCGCGCTGCTCGGCGGGCGGCTGGTGCCCGGGTCCGTGTTCGTCGCCGACGCCGTCGGCCTGGACGGCCTCATCGGCGACCACGACGTCGTCGTGACCGGCGAGGGCCGGTTCGACTGGCAGTCGCTGCACGGCAAGGTGGTCTCCGAGGTGGCGTCCCGCGCGCTCGCGCACGCCGTGCCCACCGTCGTCGTCGCCGGGGAGGTGCTGGTCGGGCGTCGGGAGCTGTCCGCCGCGGGCATCACCTCGGCCTACGCCGTGGGCGAGACGCCCGAGCAGGTGGCCGCGGCGCTGGCCGACCCGGCGGGGAGCCTGGCGGCGCGGTCGGCCCGCGTGGCGAGAACCTGGTCACGTTGAGCGGGATCTTGTCGCGGGAGTCGTACCCTGGACGGGAACAACCTCGACCCTGGTGCTGTTGGCCAGGGTTGACGCGTGAGCAGTGCTGTCCAGCGAGCACCCAGGAGAGACCATGAGCGAGACCACCGAGACCGCGACCGAGACGCACGGCGTCCTCCTCACCGACTTCGCCGCCTCGAAGGTTCGCAGCCTCCTCGAGCAGGAGGGCCGCGACGACCTGCGTCTGCGCGTCGCCGTCCAGCCCGGCGGCTGCTCCGGCCTGATCTACCAGCTCTACTTCGACGAGCGGGTTCTCGACGGCGACGCCCTCAAGGACTACGACGGTGTCGAGGTCGTCGTCGACCGCATGAGCGTCCCCTACCTCGAGGGCGCGACGATCGACTTCGCCGACTCGATCGAGAAGCAGGGCTTCACCATTGACAACCCGAACGCCGGCAGCGCCTGCGCGTGCGGCGGGTCGTTCAGCTGAGCTGAGCTCACCGCAGGCCCGGTTCCCCACCAGGGAGCCGGGCCTGTGTCATGCGTGCGTCCGGACGGTCAGGGCGTGCACGCCGTCGTGCTCCGTCGCGCCGACCATCTCGTGGCCTCGCATCCGGGCCCACGCCGGCACGTCGTGGACCGCCGCCGGGTCGGTGGCCAGCACCGTCAGCTCCGACCCGGGCGGGGCGTCCGACGCCGCGCGGGCCAGGCGGATCACGGGGGCGGGGCAGCGCAGGCCGCGCGCGTCGACCGTGATCACAGCCCGCCGACCCCCCACGCCTGCCGGACGCCGGCGACGATGCCGGGAAGCTCGGCGAGGAACCGGTCCACGTCGGCGGCCGAGGTCCCGCGGGGGAGCGCGAGGCGGATGTTGCCGTGGGTCAGCGCCCCCATCGCCGCCAGCACGTGGCTGGGCTCCAGCGCGCTCGACGTGCAGGCCGAGCCCGAGCCCACCGCGAAGCCGCGTTCGTCCAGGGCGGTCAGCAGCGCCTCGCCCTCGACGTAGAGGCAGGAGAACGTCACCACGTGGGGGAGCCGGTCGCTCGGGTCGCCGACCACGTCCACGTCGGGCACGTCGGCGGCCACCCGCGCCCGGATCCGGTCCACCAGCTCGCGGCGTGCCGTGTCGTCGGCGCTGCGGGTCGAGGTGGCCACCTGCAGCGCGACCGCGGCGGCCAGGGCGGCGGGCACGCTCACACCGCCGGGGAACCAGCGGTCCTCGTCCTCGGGCCAGTCGGGCGTGCGCCGCACTCCCGTGCGGGTCACCAGCACGCCGAGCCCGCCGGGTCCGCCCCAGTCGCCCGCGTCCGCGGCCAGCAGGTCCCACGCATCACCGACGTCGACGTGGCCCAGGCTCGCGCCCGCGTCGACCAGCAGCGGGACGCCGGCCGCACGCGCCGCGGCGTGCACCGACCCGACCGGCTGGCGGGTGCCCACCTCGCCGTTGGCGTGCTGCAGGGCGGCCAGGGCGACGCCGGGCCGGGCGACGGCGTCCACGAACGCGTCGGCATCCACCCGACCGAGCCGGTCCACCGGGACGGTCACCCGGTTCCCCGCGAAGTCCGCCGCGTTAAGCACGGCCGCGCGCTCCACCGCGCCGACGACGACGTCCGTCCCGCTGCGCCGGCGACCGCGCGCGACGGACCGCACGGCGCCGTGCAGTGTCGCCGTGTGGGAGGGCGCCAGGTCGACCTCGGGCGTTCGCGCGCCGACGGAGGCCGCGATCGCCTCGCGGGCGCCGTCGAGGAGCATGCGGGCGCGTCGGCCCTCGGCGTGCAGGCGGCGGGGGTCCGCCCAGCCCTGGTCGAGGGCCTCGAGGAACGCGGTGCGGGCCGCCGGGAGCAGGGGAGCCCGGCCGCCGGCGTCCAGGACCACCCTCGGGCCAGTGGTGTGCGTCACACGCGTGTCGCGCGCGGAGTCGACGTCGCCGTCGTCGGGCTGGCTGCTCACGGGGGCACCGTAACCCCGTGGCGCCGTGACCAGGCGCGCGACGGCGGGCTTGTCGCCCGCCACCCACCGTCGGTTTCGGTGAAGGACGCGCGGTGTGATGGTGCTGACACGGTGTCGTCAAGGGGTGTCGTCAGCACGAAAGGCTGTGGTCGGCGCGCTAGGCTGCACTGGTCGAGGACGAAGGTCCCGGGTGGCGCCCTGCAGCATTGCGGGGAGTCGACGGGACGCGAGTGAGAGGTCCCCCCCCGTTGCACCCGGACACCCCCCGTCGCACGCGGCGACCAGCCCTGTTGCTGGCCGGTCTGCTTGGCGTCGTCGCCATCGCCCTGAGTGGATGCTCAGCCGAGGTGGAGCGCGGCTGGCTCCCCGGCAGCTCCAGCGCCGAGATCACCGACCAGACCGGCAGGATCACCAACCTCTGGGTCGGCTCCTGGATCGCCGCGCTCATCGTCGGCATCATCACCTGGGGCCTGATCCTGTGGTGCGTCGCGGTCTACCGGAAGCGCAAGGGTGACGACACCCTCCCCGTGCAGCTGCGGTACCACGTCCCCCTCGAGGTCATGTACGTGATCCTGCCGATCATCATGGTCGGGGTGCTCTTCTACTACACCAACCGCGACACGACCGAGATCCAGGACACCGCGGCCGACGCGGACGTCCACGTCCAGGTCATCGGCAAGCAGTGGAGCTGGGACTTCAACTACCTCGACGACGACGCCTACGACACCGGTCAGCACGCGCAGGACGTGGGCAGCGCCGGCACGGGCGTCCTCAAGGACCAGGTCACGCTCTACCTCCCGGTGAACGAGCGGGTCGAGTTCACGCTCGACTCCCGTGACGTCATCCACTCGTTCTGGGTCCCCGCGTTCCTCTACAAGATGGACATGATCCCGGGCAAGACAAACACCTTCCAGGTGACGCCGCAGCAGATCGGTGACTACCTGGGCAAGTGCGCCGAGCTCTGCGGCGAGTACCACTCGTCGATGCTGTTCAACGTCAAGGTCGTATCGCGCGAGGACTACGACGCGCACATCGAGGAGCTCAAGGCCAAGGGGCAGGAAGGCTCGCTCGGTCTCGAGTACAGCCGCCAGCAGGACCTGGACAGCGCTCCGAAGGAAGGCGATAAGTGATGGCCGCCGTCGCGGAGCACATCCCCGGCCTGGCGCCCTCGCGCCAGACCCTCGGACGCACGGTGATCAAGTGGATCACCTCGACCGACCACAAGACGATCGGGTACCTGTACCTGATCACGTCGTTCGTCTGGTTCGCCATCGGCGGCGTCCTGGCGCTGCTCATCCGCGCCGAGCTGTTCGCGCCGGGCATGGACATCTTCCAGTCCCGTGAGCAGTACAACCAGGCGTTCACGATGCACGGCACGATCATGCTGCTGCTGTTCGCGACGCCGCTGTTCGCGGGCTTCGCCAACGTGATCATGCCGCTGCAGATCGGCGCGCCCGACGTGGCGTTCCCGCGCCTCAACATGCTCGCGTACTGGATGTTCTTCTTCGGCGGCACCATCGCCGGAGCCGGCTTCTTCACGCCCCAGGGTGCCGCGTCGTTCGGCTGGTTCGCCTACGCGCCGCTGTCCAACACGGTGTACTCACCGGGGCTCGGCGGCGACCTCTGGGTGTTCGGCCTGGCGCTGGCCGGGTTCGGCACCATCCTCGGTGCGGTCAACTTCATCACCACGATCGTGACGATGCGCGCGCCCGGCATGACCATGTTCCGGATGCCGATCTTCACCTGGAACACCCTGGTGACGTCGCTGCTCGTGCTCATGGCGTTCCCGCCGCTGGCCTCCGCGCTCTTCGCGCTCGGCGCGGACCGGCGGCTCGGTGCCCAGGTGTTCAACCCGGAGAACGGCGGCGCCATCCTCTGGCAGCACCTGTTCTGGTTCTTCGGGCACCCCGAGGTCTACATCATCGCGCTGCCGTTCTTCGGCATCATCACCGAGATCCTGCCGGTCTTCAGCCGCAAGCCGATCTTCGGCTACAAGGGCCTCGTGTACGCGACCATCGCCATCGCCGCGCTGTCCGTGACCGTGTGGGCGCACCACATGTACGTCACCGGCTCGGTCCTGCTGCCGTTCTTCTCGTTCATGACGATGCTCATCGCGGTGCCGACCGGCGTGAAGTTCTTCAACTGGATCGGCACGATGTGGCGCGGCAAGCTCACGTTCGAGACGCCGATGCTCTGGACGATCGGCTTCCTCGTCACGTTCCTCTTCGGCGGCCTGACCGGCATCATCCTGTCCAGCCCGGCGCTCGACTTCTCGCTGTCGGACTCCTACTTCGTGGTCGCCCACTTCCACTACGTGGTGTTCGGCACCGTCGTGTTCGCCATGTTCGCGGGCTTCTACTTCTGGTGGCCCAAGATGACCGGCCGGATGCTTAACGAGCGCCTGGGCAAGGTCCACTTCTGGATGCTGTTCATCGGCTTCCACACCACGTTCCTCATCCAGCACTGGCTGGGTGTCAAGGGCATGCCGCGTCGGTACGCGGACTACTCGCCGGACGACGGCTTCACGTGGATGAACCAGCTGTCGACCATCGGCGCCGTCATCCTCGCCGCCTCGACCCTGCCATTCCTCTGGAACGTCTACACCACGTGGCGCAACGCGCCCCTGGTCACGGTCGACGACCCGTGGGGCTACGGCGCCTCGCTCGAGTGGGCCACCAGCTGCCCGCCGCCGCGGCACAACTTCACGTCGCTGCCCCGGATCCGTTCCGAGCGCCCCGCGTTCGACCTGCACCACCCCGAGGTCGCGGCCATGGACCACGTGGAGCCCAACCCCGGCCCGCTGGACTGGGAGGCGGACCGGCGCGGCGAGAGCGCCGTCGCCACCGATCGCGTCGTGAGCGGCACCGGTGAGCCCGAGCAGTCCAGCGCGACGATCGTCGAGGAGCGCCCCGGCTCGGACGAGGAGGGAACGCGATGAAGTTCGAGACCAAGCTCTTCCTCTACGGGGTGCTGTTCTTCGTCCCGGTCGGCCTGATCTACGCCGCATGGAGCCACGGTGAGCCCGTCGGCACGGTGGGCATCCCGCTCGTCGGTGGCCTGGTCGGCATGATCGGCGCGTACTTCGCGCTCCTGTCGCGGCGCATCGACGAGCGGCCCGAGGACGACCCGCTGGGCGAGATCGAGCAGGGTGCGGGCGACCAGGGCGTGTACAGCCCGTGGAGCTGGTGGCCGCTCGTGCTCGGCATCTCCGCCGCGATCACGTTCGCCGGCCTTGCCGTGGGCTGGTGGCTCTCCTACATCGGCATCGCGCTGGGGCTCATCGGCCTCGTCGGCTGGGTGTTCGAGTACTCCCGCGGGCAGCACGCGCACTGATCTGGCATCTCGAGAAGACCCCCGCCGTTCCGGTGGGGGTCTTCTTGTGTCCGCTGCGCTAGCGTCGGAACTATGAGGCATGCGTACACATTCGCGGCCCGCTCCTTCGTGCTCGTCGCCGCGGTCGGGGTGGTGCTGGCGGGGTGTGCGAGCAGCAGCTCCGACGGGGGCTCCGGTGCGGCGCTCTCCACCAAGGACGTCACGGGGGAGTGGTCCCAGCCGAAGTCCGAACCCCTCGTCTACCTCGAGCTGATCGAGGCCGGCACCGTCAGCGGGTCGGACGGCTGCAACCAGCTCAACAGCACGTGGAAGATCGACGGCTCGACCATCGAGTTCGGCCCGTTCTCAGCGACCATGATGGCCTGCGACGGGGTGGACACCTGGCTGTCGACGGCGTCCTCGGCGACCGTGTCCGGAGACCAGATGACGGTGCTGGACGACGGTGGCAAACAGATCGGCACGCTTCAGAAGACGAACTGACTGCGGGAGAGCGCTGCCGTGAGGACCCGCCGACGCGACGAAGGCCGGCACCCACGACGGGTGCCGGCCTTCGCGCTCGGTGCGCTCAGAGCGCGACGATGAGACCCGCGGTCTGCGTGCGGGCACGGTCGAAGCGCGCGGCGGCGTCGGCCCAGTTGACGATGTTCCACCACGCCTTGACGTAGTCCGCCTTGACGTTGACGTAGTCGAGGTAGAACGCGTGCTCCCACATGTCGAGGACGACGACGGGGACCAAGCCCAGCGCGATGTTGCTCTGCTGGTCGTACAGCTGCACGATCACGAGCTTCTGGCCGATCGAGTCCCACGCGAGGATCGACCAGCCGGAGCCCTGGATCCCCAGTGCGTTGGCGGCGAAGTGCTTCTGGAACGCCTCGAACGAGCCGAAGAACTCGTCGACCGCCGCGCCGAGCTCGCCAGTGGGCTTGTCGCCACCGTCCGGGGAGAGGTTCTGCCAGAACACCGAGTGGTTGACGTGGCCGCCCAGGTTGAACGCCAGGTTCTTCTCGTGCAGGTTCACGGCGGCGAAGTCGTCGGCCGCGCGCGCCGCGGCGAGCTTCTCGAGCGCAGTGTTCGCGCCGGTCACGTAGGCGGCGTGGTGCTTGTCATGGTGCAGCTCCATGATGCGGCCCGAGATGTGCGGCTCGAGGGCCGCGTAGTCGTAGGGCAGATCCGGAAGCGAGTAGTCAGCCATGCGTGAGTACACCTCTCCTGCTCGGTCTGGGACCGCGTGCCGCGGCCCGCTCTCAACGAAGAAACGGGCGGCCCGCCGTTACGGCGAGCCGCCCGACTCCACGATCAACTCTTGCTCAGAATCAGCGATTCCGCCCGTCGGGGGCCGTCTCATCCTGCGGATCCACCAGGTGCTGGCCGCCGCCCACGGCACCGGTCAGCTCGGCCGGTGCGTGCTCCTCGGAGGCCTGGATGGTGTCGTGCTCGCCGTGCGAGTGGGACGCCGCCAGCTCGGCCGGGGTGACGGGCTCGATCCGGTCCTCGTAGAACGTCTGCGAGAGGCGCTGGCGCATGCGGTCGAGCGCGTAGCCCTTGCGCCGCACGCCGCGGGAGTCCTCCGCGGGCTCGATCTCCAGCGGGCGGATCGCGTCGTGCTGCACCCGCAGCCAGCGCTCGTGCGCGTCCAGCGGCTTGTGCACCTCGATGTACTCACCGTTGGCGAACCGGACGATCCGACCGGTCTCGTGTCCGTGCAGCACCAGCTCGCGGTCCTTGCGCTGCAGACCGAGGCAGATCCGCTTGGTGATCCAGAACGCGAACCACGGCCCGAGGAAGATCAGCGCCCGGAACGCCCACGTGATGTCGTTGATCGACAGGTGGAAGTGCGTCGCGATGAGGTCGTTCGACCCCGCCAGCACGAGGATGAAGAAGGCCGTGAGGAGCGAGACGCCGAACGCCGTCCGGAACGGCCGGTTGCGCGGGCGGTCGAGCACGTGGTGCTCGCTCCTGTCGCCCGTCACGGCCGCCTCGATGAACGGGTACGCGGCGAGCAGCGTGAACAAGATGCCCGGCACGACCATGGCCGGGATGATCACGTTGAGCGACAGCGTCCAGTGCCCGATCACGACCTCGGCGAACCCGGGCATGAGGCGCAGCGATCCCTCGAGGAACAGCATGTACCAGTCGGGCTGCGCGCCCGCGGAGATGGGCGACGGGTCGTACGGCCCGTAGTTCCACACGGGGTTGATCGTCATCGTCGCCGCCATCAGCGCGATGATGCCGAACACCGTGAAGAAGTAGCCGCCGGCCTTCGCCACGTAGATCGGGAAGAGCGGGTAGCCGACCACGTTCTGGTTGGTCCGCCCCGAGCCCGGGTACTGCGTGTGCTTGTGCAGCACGACGAAGAACAGGTGCAGGCCGATGAGCGCCAGGATGATGCCGGGCACCAGCAGGATGTGCACCGTGAACAGGCGGGGGATCAGGTCCTGACCCGGGAACTCGCCGCCGAAGATGAAGTACGACGTGTAGCTGCCGATGATCGGGATGGCACGGACGACGCCGTCCGTGATGCGCAGGCCGTTGCCGGAGAGCACGTCGTCGGGAAGCGAGTAGCCCGAGAAGCCGGCCGCCAGGCCGAGGATCAGCAGCAGGAAGCCGACGACCCAGTTGACTTCGCGAGGCTTGCGGAACGCCCCCGTGAAGAACACGCGCATCATGTGCGTGACGATCGCGGCCATGAAGATCAGCGCGGCCCAGTGGTGGATCTGCCGCATCAGCAGGCCGCCGCGGACCTCGAAGGACAGTCGCAGCGTCGAGGAGAAGGCCTCGGACATCTGCACGCCCTGCAAGGCGGCCCACGGTCCGTCGTAGTGCACCTCGTTCATGCTCGGCACGAAGAACAACGCGAGGAACACGCCCGAGATCAGGATCGTGATGAAGCTGAAGAGCGCGATCTCACCCAGGAGGAACGACCAATGGTCGGGGAAGATCTTGCGCGCGAACGTCTTGACCKCGGTGCCGACGCCGGTGCGCTGGTCCAGGTAGTCCGCCGTGCCCGCTGCGAGCTTCTCGACGGGCGTGGGGGTGGCTGTCGTCGTCATTTCGTCAGACGCTCCCAGTAGCTCGGGCCGACGGGCTCGTTGAAGTCGCTCTGCGCGATCAGGTAGCCCTCGTCATCGACGGTGATCGGCAGCTGCGGCAGGGGCCGCTTCGCCGGTCCGAACACGACCTTTGCTCCGTCCGCCACGTCGAACGTCGACTGGTGGCAGGGGCACAGGAGGTGGTGGGTCTGCTGCTCGTACAGCGCGACCGGACAACCCACATGGGTACAGATCTTCGAGTATGCGACGATCCCGTTGTAGGACCAAGACTTCTTCTCTTCGGACTCCTTGAGGTCCGCCGGGTCGAGGCGCACCAGCAGGACGACGGCCTTGGCCTTCTCGTCGAGCGGGAACTCCTGCTCCTCGAGGCCCTCGGGGATCACGTGGAATACCGAGCCGATCGTCACGTCGGACGCCTTGATCGGACGGTTGGTCGGGTCGGTCGCGAGGCGCGTGCCCTTCTTCCACATCGTGTGGCGGAACTTCGAGACGTTCCAGTCCTCACCGACGCTGCCGATGATCGGCACGATGATCGCCAGCGGGAACAGCGCCAGCGCCGAGATCATGGCTCCCTGCAGGACGCCGCGCCGGCCGATGGCCGAGTCCGCAGCGCCTTCCTTGAGCACCTCGACGGCGGCGACGCGCGTGTCGTCGTCGCTGCGCTGGAGGTGACGCTCCTCGGACTTCTCGTGGTCGTTCATCAGCGCCTTGGCCCAGTGCACGGCCGCGAAGCCGATACCCAGGAGCGAGAGCGCCAGGCCGACGCCGAGGGCGAGGTTCGACCGCCGCATCGACTCGACGGTCTCGCCGGGCGGCAGCGCGAAGTACGCCACGAGGAAGCCGATGGTCGCGATGACCGAGATGGCGAAGAGGGCGACGACCTGCCGCTCCGCCTTCTTGTTCGCCTTGGGGTCGTGGTCACCCATGCGGTCGTGGTGCTCGGGGTGTCCCGGGTCCTCGAACCGGTCGGGCAGCGTGCCCGCGGCGTGGGTGGTGATCTCGTTGCTGGCCTCGTGGCCGGGTTCGTGGTTGCTCACGAGGACTTCGCTCCGATCCAGACTGCTGCGCCGATGAGCAGGCCCATGCCGATGACCCAGGCCCAGAGGCCCTCGCTCACCGGGCCGAGGGCGCCGAGGGTGAGACCGCCGGGGGACGCGCCGCCCTGCAGGTCGATGAACGCGATGATGTCGCGCTTCTCCTCGGGGGTGATGTTCGCGTCGTTGAACACGGGCATCGACTGCGGGCCGGTCAGCATGGCCTCGTACAGGTGGGTGGGCGTCGTCTCCCACAGGCTGGGGGCGAACTTGCCCTGGGACAGGGCACCGCCCGCGCCCACGGCGTTGTGACACATCGCGCAGTTGGTGCGGAAGACCGCCATGCCGGAGGCGGGGTCACCCAGGCTCGGGTCGACCTGCTCGGCGGTCGGGATGGCCGGGCCGGCACCCAGCGACGCGACGAACGCGGCGAGCTGGTTGATCTCGTCCTGCGAGAACTGCACCGGCTTGGCCTGAGCCTGCGGGCCGCTCATCTGCGCCGGCATGCGACCGGTGCCCACCTGGAAGTCCACCGCTGCGGCGCCCACCCCGATGAGTGACGGGGCGCTCGTCGTGCCGGACGCGCCGGCTCCGTGGCAGGTAGCGCAGTTGGCCTGGAACAGCTTCTCGCCGGCCGCGATGTCGTTGGTGCTCGCCTTCACAGGCGTCGCATCGGCCGACGTCGGTGCTAGCACCGCGTACAGGCCACCGGTGAGCAGCAGCGCCAGCAGGAGCAGCACGATCGGCGCACGCCGATCCTGCCTGCGGGCTGCGAGTGCCTTCACGGATCGATCCTCGTCTCGCACATGGGGGATGGGGGTCTGGGAGTGACGGGCGGGGGCGCCCGGCGCCCCTTACTTCAAGAGATAGATGACCGCGAAGAGCGCGATCCACACGACGTCGACGAAGTGCCAGTAGTACGACGTGACGATGCCGGTGGTGGCCTCGTGGTGACCGAAGCGCTTGGCGCTGAACGAGCGACCGAGCAGGAAGAGGAAGGCGATCAGACCGCCGAGGACGTGCAGGCCGTGGAAGCCGGTGGTCAGGTAGAAGACCGAGCCGTACGGGCTCGACGAGATCGTCAGGCCCTCGCTGACCAGGGCGGCGTACTCGAAGATCTGGCCGCCGATGAAGAAGGCGCCCATGAGGTAGGTGAGGGACACCCACTCGTTCATGCCCCAGCGGTTCACCTGGAAGATCGAGCCGCTGCGGACCGGCTGGAAGCGCTCGGCGGCCCAGACGCCCATCTGGCACGTCACCGACGACAGCACCAGCACCGTGGTGTTGATCGCGGCGAACGTGACGTTGAGCTTCGGAGTGTTCTCCGCCCATGCCTCCGGCGCTGCTCCACGCAGCGTGAAGTACATGGCGAAGAGGCCTGCGAAGAACATGAGTTCGCTGGCCAGCCAGACGATCGTCCCTACCGACACGGGGTTCGGTCGGTTGACGCTCACGTGGGGGCTGGTGCGCGGGGCAGCCGTTGCGGTCGACACGATCGCCATTATGGCCGAAGACACCCCCGCATGGGACGTTGGACCCTCAGCGTCGCCTCAGGTAAATGTCACACCGTCATGATCGGAGGCCTCGCGCGCGAGGTGGCGGCCGGGAATCACGCCGATCTGGCCCCGCCGAGCAACCGGTCGACGCGGTGTGCGCGGGTCGCGTCGTGCGGCGCGTCGCGGGCCGCGTGCTATGCGTCCGGGCGACCCGAGAGCGGGCCTCCCCGCCGAGGCGGGACGAGCCGTGCCAAGATGCCCTCGGACGTCACGTCGACGACGAGTGAGGAACCCTCTCCATGAGCTCCACGAGCACGGCGCAGCCCGATCACGCGGCCGCGACCCCCGGCCCCCGCATCCTTCTGTACAGCGACGACGTCGACGCGCGGGCGCAGGTGCGGCTCGCCGTCGGGCGTCGGCTCCGGCGGGGCGCGGGCGACATCGAGTGGGTCGAGGTGGCGACCGCCGCGGCCGTCATCGCGACCACCGAGGCCGGCGGGCTCGACCTGCTCATCCTCGACGGCGAGGCGGACAAGGTCGGTGGCCTGGGGCTCGCGCGCCAGCTCAAGGACGAGATCTACCGGTGCCCCCCGACGCTGGTCCTCACGGGCCGCCCGCAGGACGCCTGGCTGGCGTCCTGGTCGAACGCCGACAGTGTGGTCAGCCGCCCGCTGGACCCCGTCGAGGTGCACGCGGCCGTGGCGGCCCTCGTCGAGGCGCAGGCCGTCACCCGATGACCGAGGTGGCCGCTGGGTCGAGTCCGGCCAGCTGGCCCGATCTCTTCACCACGCTGACAGCCCGGCGCGACCTCTCGCCCGAGCAGACCTCGTGGGCGATGGCCGAGATCATGAGTGGCGCAGCGTCGACCCCCAAGGTCGCCGCGTTCCTCGTCGGCCTGAAGACCAAGGGCGAGTCCGTCGCCGAGCTCACGGCCCTGGCCGACACGATGCTCGCGCACGCCGTCCGCATCGAGGTGCCCGGCCGGACGCTCGACATCGTCGGCACGGGCGGCGACCGCTCGCACACCGTCAACATATCGACGATGTCGGCCCTGGTCATCGCCGGGGCCGGCATCACCGTGGTCAAGCACGGCAACCGTGCGGCGTCGTCGTCCTCCGGGTCCGCGGACGTGCTCGAGGCGCTCGGCATCCGGCTCGACCACCCGCCGGCTCGTGTCGCCGAGCTGGCCACCGAGGTCGGCATCACCTTCTGCTTCGCGCAGGTGTTCCACCCGTCGTTCCGGCACACCGCGGCCGCCCGCACCGAGCTGGGGATCGGCACCGCCTTCAACTTCCTCGGCCCGCTCACCAACCCCGCGCAGCCGCGCTCCGGTGCCATCGGGGTCGCCGATGCCCGCATGGCCCCGCTCATGGCCGGCGTCCTCGCCCAGCGGGGCTCCAGCGCGCTCGTGTTCCGCGGTGAGGACGGGCTCGACGAGATCGCCCCGACCGGCCCGACGCGCATCTGGGAGGTCCGCGACGGCGGCGTCACCGAGTCGGTCGTCGACTGGCAGGCCGAGCTCGACGTCGCGCGCATCGACCTCGCGTCGCTGCGGGGCGCGAAGGCGGACTACAACGCCGACGTCGCTCGCCGGCTGCTCGCCGGGGAGGCCGGGGCGGTGCGCGAGACTGTGGTGCTCAACACGGCGGCCGCCCTCGTCGCCGACGGGACGCTGCCCGGGACCGCCGGCGGCACGCTCGTCGAGCGCCTGGCTGCCGGTCGCGAGCATGCCCGGCAGTCGCTGGACAGCGGGGCCGCGGCCGACGTGCTGGAGCGGTGGCGGGCCGCGAGCAGCGCGTAGGAGTTCTAGTCCTCCAGCCCCAGGGCGAACGCTTGTTCCAGGTCGTGCTGCGAGTACGTGCGGAACGCGATGTAGGTCTGGGTGCGGATGACGCCCTCGATCTTGCTCACCTTGTCCGCGATGACGTCGGCCAGGTCGTCGTGCTCGCGGACCCGGACCAAGGCGATGAGGTCGACCTCTCCGGTCACGGAGTAGACCTCGCTGACGCCCGGGATGTCGGCGATCGCGGCGGCGACCTCCGGGATCCTCGAGGCGTCCGAGTCGATCAGCACGATGGCGGTCAGCATGCTCGTCATCATGCCGTGCGGGGCGGTCGGATGCTGATCGGGATGACCCGCGCGTCGTCCAGCTCGAGCGTCACCGGTCGCGCCTCGGCGATGTCCAGCTCGCGCTCGCCCGGGGAGGCGGGGACCAGCTGGAGGAGCTGGCCGCCCGCGAGGGCGATGCGGGGTCTGACCAGGGTCGCGACCGCAGTGGCGGATTCGCCGAGCGCCTCCGCCGACCGCACCGGGCAGGCCCACGGGCGGTCGACCGCGACGAGCCGCACGCCGGGCTTCTCGAGCCACGCCAGGATCAGGTCGGTCTCCTCGGGGTGCGCCGCCGGGGCGGGGGCAACCGGCGCCTCGACCTGCTCGCCCGTGGCCTGGAGCGTGGCGATGGCGGGCCGGGGGTCGGTGCGGCGGTCGACGCGTGCGGTCCCGGCGAGCCGGCCGTAGCGCACCAGCACGAGCTCCCACCCGCCGTCGTCGGACCGCTTGGCAGCGACGAGCTCCGCGCAGGCGGCCAGCGGCGCGAACTTCTGCGCCCGGCTGGCGCCGCGCAGGAAGCCGCCGAGCCGGTCCCGGACGGTGCCGGCCTCCTCGAACCGCTCCTGCGCCACCAGCCAGCCGATCCGGTCGGCGTGCGCCTCGACCACGGGGGTCGCGTCCGCGAGCATCGCGCTGCGTACGCGCTCGACGACGTCGGCGTAGTCGGACGTGCCCTGGTGCCCGGTGCAGGGGGCTCCGCACTTGCCCATCTCCGCGAGCACGCAGGCCGACGCGCCCGTGGGCGCGACGAGCGGGAGCCGGCGGGTGCACTGCCGGATGGGGAACGTCTCGTGGAGGGCGTCGACGGCCAGCTGGGCGGTCGACGCCGACGAGAACGGGCCGATGTACGTCGCGCCGTCCTCGTCCTTGACCTCGCGCACCACCGAGAGGCGTGGGTACGGCTCGGAGGTGAGCCGGACCCACGGCATGCGCTCGGGGAAGCGGGACCGGCGGTTGTACCGGGGGGAGTGCGCGGCGATGAGGCGCAGCTCCCGCACGCGGGCCTCGAGCGGCGTCGCGCACGGGATCGGGTCGACACGCTGCGCCACGCGCACCATCTCGATCATCCGGCTGCGCTTCTCGGCCGACGTGAAGTACGACCGGACGCGCTGCCGCAGCGAGGTGGTCGAGGTGCCGACGTACAGGACCTCGTCGCCGGGGCCGCGGAACAGGTACACGCCAGGTCCGTCCGGCAGGCCGTCTGCGAGGGTGCGCTTGCGGCGCACGTCGCCCGGGACCGGGTCGGTGGCCGTCGCCAGGTCCTCGAGGTGCGTGATGCCCAGGGGGGCCATGCGGGACAGCAGGGCGTGCAGGACGTCCACCGTGGCCTGCGCGTCGGACAGCGCCCGGTGGTTCGGCGTCACGGTGGCGTGGAACAGGCCCGCCAGCGTCGAGAGCTTGTGGTTCGGCGCCTCGTCCTTGGTGACCACGCGGCGCGCGAGCCGGACCGTGTCCACCACCTTGTTGCCGGGCCACGCGTGGCCGGTCCGGGCGGCCGCGGCCTTGAGGAAGCCGATGTCGAACGGGGCATTGTGCGCGACGAGGACGGCGCCGCGGGAGAACTCGAGAAAGCTGGGCAGCACCTGCTCGATGGGCGGGGCGCCGATGAGCATCGTGGTGGTGATGCCCGTGAGCACCTGGATGAACGGCGGGACGGGCCCGCCGGGGTCCACCAGGGTCTGGAACTCGCCGAGCACCTCACCGCCGCGCACCTTGACCGCGCCGATCTCGGTGATCGCAGAGTCGGCGGGCGTGCCGCCCGTGGTCTCGAGGTCCACGACGACGAACACGACGTCCGACAACGGGGTCCCCAGGTCGTCCAGGCTCAGCTGCACCGGGCGCGCCGCGGGGTCGGGGATGGCGTCCGCCCAGACGGGGCGCAGGCGGCGGACGGGCGACATGACCCGGACGTTACCTACGCCCACCGACACGCCCCGGCTCCTCGCCCGGTGCGTCGCACCCTGCTCAGGCCGTGGCGTGTCGGTCACCCGCTCGCCCGTGCCCGTCGGGCCGCGTCACGCGTTCGCTCCGCCTAGGGTGCTGGGCATGCGCAGCGCGGACCGGACAGCAGACGACGCGGTCGACGTGCCGGTCTCGCTGCGGACCGCGCTCGTGCAGGTCGCCGCCGACGCGCTTGGTGCGGCCGAGCCGGCCGAGGTGCCCGCGTCGTTGCGCGCCGTGCACCGCTTCGCCCCCCGACGACGGGCCACGGCGGGCGCTGGGCCGCTCTGGGCCGCCCTGCAGGACGACGCCTTCCGCGCCCGGGTCGCGCGGGTGTGGGCCCAGGCGAACCCCGAGCTGGCGGCCGAGGTCGGGCCGGACGCGCAGGAGCCCGCCGAGGCCTCGCTGGCGGCGGCCGTCGGTGCGTGGCTGCTGAGGTCGTCGCGGTGGCCGGAGCTGCTCCCCCCGCAGGAGGCGGCCACCGACCCCGACGCCGCGCAGCTGCGCGCCCGCCTGGAGCGTGCCCAGGCCGACGTCGAGCGGTCACGCGTCGACGCGACCGCGGCCCGCGAGGAGGCCCGCGCCGCGCAGGACCAGCTKGGCGCGCTCCAACGGGAGCTGCGGCGGCTGCGGTCGGACGCCGACCGCGCGCGCAGCGAGGG